>JBIIQL010000390.1:0-4175 GCA_044342095.1 Pirellulales bacterium | reverse complement strand
GCGACGGCGAGAGATTCGTCGGGGCCGAGGGCCAGGCTCACCCGCGGCAGAGCCGGACCGACGACGAACGTCTCGGCGGTGCCGCGGAGCGTCAGCGGCACGCCAGCCGTGGCGAGGGCCTCGAGCCCCGGCCCGGCCTCCGTCAGGGGCAGGGCGACCGGCTCACCGCCGATCC
Source organism: Pirellulales bacterium (assembly GCA_044342095.1). Classification (GTDB taxonomy): domain Bacteria; phylum Planctomycetota; class Planctomycetia; order Pirellulales; family UBA1268; genus QWOP01. Next base: position 4,000 of record JBIIQL010000390.1, on the reverse strand, counting down.
GCTCGGTCACCCCCCGCGCCGCGGCATCGAGACGCACCCGGTGGCCGAGGATCGTCTGGAGCGCGGCGACCGGCCGCCCGCGTCGTGCAGCCAGAAGCGACCCTGCCACGGTGAATCCGTCGAGCGTGAACTGCGGCGTGAGCGCCACCCGATCCCCGTCGACCACCGCCACCGCCACCGCCACGGCGAGCGGACGCGGCCGGAAATACCCGGCCAGCGTCGTCAACCATGTCGCACGGGAAAGGGGAGCGGGCGGCGACAGGGAGGACCCGGGGGACTGGGGGGCACCAGAAGGCATCGCCGGCCTCATTCGAAACGATGGAGCTTGTCGAGGAGGAAATCGGTTCCATCGGCGTATCGCTCCGATGCACTCCACCCGGGAATGAAGAGATGGCATTCGTGGCCGACGGCGTCTGACCGCTCCTTGAGTTTCACGCCGTGAATGGGGTGATGGATGCCGTGACCGCTGCTGCGGGCGGGGAGGTCCATCTCGGCCGAACAGGCCATGAAGAGGGGCGGATCGTCGCCGTCGACATGGTTGATCGGCGAGAATTCCACGGCCATTTCCCGGGAGCGGTCGGCCTCGGCACGGACCTCTGCCATCGAAAGCTTGCCGACGGCACTGAAGATCATCGGGTGATCGAGGACGGCCGGGCCGAGCCAGGCTTCCAGGACGTCGGGATCGATCGAAGTCTGGCCGACGGAAACCGCAGCAGCCCGGACGCGCGTCGAGACGCGGAGCATCGGATCGGCCGCGGCCGGATCGGCGAGGTCGTCGTGGAGAAGGAGCCACATCGAAGTGCACGCTCCGGCACTGGTGCCGGTGAGCCCGATCCGGCCCGGATCGATGCCGAGCGCGCCAGCCTTCCAGCGGAGAAACTGGATCGCCCGGGCAGCGTCGTGAACCGGGGCAGGGAGGGGATCGAGGGGCGCGAGACGGTAGTTGATGGCAGCGACCGAAACACCCCGATCGAGGAACGGGGCCAGCGGTGGCCGCTTGAGTCGCTTGTCCCCATTGATCCATCCGCCGCCGTGGATGATCACCACCAACGGGCGCGCCCCTTCCCCGCCGGCCGCCCAGAAGTCGAGCGTCTGTCGCTCGTGGGGGCCGTAGGGAAGGTCGGCGTGCGTGGGAGACCGTTCGACAGTCTCGGCGGGCGACTGGGCGTACGCCCCGATGTGGTGGACGCCCCCCAGACAGAGCATGGCCGCGACGACACGGCTCACAGACCAACGTCCCCGTCGGTTGACGATCCCCATCAGAAGTCTCCTTCAGCCGAGTCGAGCCCGACGGGCGTTCCGTTTTGGGCCGTTCCAGAAGCCCGAGGCCACCGAGCCGCAGACCCGAGGCACCGAGGCACGAAGCGGGATCGACCTCGGCCGACACGTCGTGACAGGCGTCCCGAATGGCAACCACGAACCGCATCACGTGTTGGAACCGCCCCCTCGGGCCGCAGCATAGCCGCTCAGGGAGACGCCGATAACCCGATCGACGAGAGGTCTGCCAGCGAGTGCCGCGACCGGTCGGTAAACTCGGAGGCTCATGCCCCCCCTACCCGGAATCCATCCATGCGCCGCGCTGCAACGCGTTCGTCCCTGTCCTGCGTGACGGTCGAGCTATCGCCCTGTGACGTCATCGGGCTTCTCACGGCCGTCGCTTTGCTGAGCGTTGCCGGCGTCGCAACCGTTGCCGGGGCCGCACCTGCCGAACCGCCTGCCTCGGAACAGGTCGCCTCCGCCACGGCGCCGACGAAGCCGGATCAGCCTGCATCCCGATCCCGGCGGACGATCGAAGGCTTCTCGATCCTCATCGACGATTGTCTGTTGCCAGATGGGGACGATGAAGCCCTCGGACGCGAAGCGCTCGCCTTTCTCACGGCGAAGCTCACCGAGATCCGCATCGTCCTCCCCCGCGAGAAGGTCGACGCCCTCCGCAAGGTGACGATCGTCCTCGACAAGGAGTGCGGCACGCTCGGATCGATGCAATACCACCCTGGCGCCGACTGGCTTGCCGACAACGGCTATCCCCGCAGCCTGGAGAAGTGCGTCCACATTCCCCGGGCTCGGGATGTCGCCACGAGCCGCAATATCAACGAGCAGCCGTGGGTCATTCTCCACGAACTGGCCCACGCCTACCACGATCAGGTCCTCGGCTTTGACAACCCGCGAATCATCGCTGCTTGGGACCAGTTCAAGACAAGCGGCAAGGGAGACGAAGCGCTCCTCTTCAACGGCGAACGTGTGAAGCACTACGGCCTCACCAACCAGATGGAGTTTTTTGCCGAGATGACCGAGGCGTATTTCGGCTCCAACGACTTCCATCCCTTCAATCGGGCACAGCTGAAGACAGAGTTTCCAGAGCTCTACGAACTCCTCGCCGAGATTTGGGGCCCGCTCCGCTGACGATCTCGGACCGCCCCCCCCGCCTACCTTCCCGGCGCGTCGGCTTCGCGGATCGCCGCGCCATCTTCGGGGCTGATGACGAGGATCGCGAACCGCTTCGCGCGGAGGGCGTCGTCGGTGGAGAGGCTCGCGTAATCGAAGCGGCCGCGGAGGTCGGTGAAGCCGTCCTTGTGGAAGGCGACATGGCCGTCGTCGCTGCGGGCGTAGACCTTCACGTAGGCCTTCGCCACCGGCTTCCCGTCGGCCACCCGCGTCACCGCCACCTGCCCGTACGGCTCGACGACGCGCACGGCGAGCCCCGTTGATGTGTAGGGCTGCGAGCGGACGATGCCACCGGCCGTCACCTCGACGAGGAGATTTTTGCGGACGAGATCTGCAGGGAGGGGAACTCTCGTTGTCGATGCATCAGCGGCCAACGCGACCTCGAGCGTGCGGTTGGGGCGGATCGAGCCGAACTGCCCTGCAAAGCTGCCGGCAAACGGATTGCGGCTGAAGAGGACCTCGAGATCGATCTCGTAGAGATTCACCGTCGCCGCGGCGAGGTTGCGGTGGTCGAGTTGGAGGGCATCCCCCTCGATCCGCAACTCCAGGCTCGGGCTCGTCGCCGCGAGCGCCCCCTGCTGCTGCTCCCGGTCGAGCGGATCGAGGACCGCAGCCCCCGCCTTCCCGGTCGCCTCGTCGACCTGCGCGACGACGAGCTCGAACCGGCGCCGCCAGCGGTCGATCCCCTCGGTGAGGTGCGGCGTCGCGATCGCCTTCGCACGCTCGCCGTCGCCGGCATGGAGGGCGAGGACCGCCGCCGCATAGTCATAGGGCATCCGCGTCGTCGTCCCCTCCGGCCGCACCTTCGCAAACCAGCCCCTTGCCTCCTCGATTCGATCCTGGGCGAGGAGCATCTGCACCACCGCCAAAGCATCGTCGTCGCTGAGCGCCTTCGTGTGCGCCAGTTCCCAGAGGAAGCGGTGGGCCTGGGCGTGGAAGCGGTCGTTGACGATCTGGCGCTTCGCTCCGAGTTGGAACTGCCGGGCGTTGACCAGCGGCGCGTATTCGAGGTGCTCGAACGTGCGCCGGGCGACCGGGTCGATCGGCAGAAGGCCCCCCTCGAGCCGGCCGCCGAGTTCGCTCACGAAGCCGTTTTGGTGCGAGAGCCAGGTGCGGATCGCTTCGGGATCCTTGTGCATGAGGCCATACGACCAGAGGAGGGGGTGAAAGCGGTGCCGAGCCGTCAGCCGCTCGGTTACCGCGCGGAACATCGCCGCGTCCTTCATCCGCCAGGCGATGAGATCGAGATCGAGGCTCTCGATGTTGTGCGTGTCGAGATAGGCGAGCACCTGCTCGCTCGAGCCCTCCTGCGACACCGCGGCCCACGACTGCTCGTCGGGGCGCGACGGCTTGTCGACGACCGTAAACGGCACCGGCGGCACGAAGGCGACCAGCGCCTCACCAGAGGAGACATGGACCGGGTAGTGGGCGTACTCCCCAGGCAGAGGAAAGTAAAAATAAGTCTCGAGAGCCTGGACGTTGTAGGGCTCGAGGACGAGCGGCACGCTCCGCGTCGCCTTGCCGCCGAGCACCGGCATCGCCCCGGCGGGAATCT
>JBIIQL010000389.1:0-4179 GCA_044342095.1 Pirellulales bacterium | reverse complement strand
GCTCGCCGAAGACCTCGCCAGTGCCGCCCGATACGTCCGCTCGCTCCTCCCCCAACCGGGCGCCTTGGCAGGCATCCGCGCGGACTGGCGATTCATCCCCTCGGCCGATCTGGGGGGTGACGCCTTCGGCTACCACCGCCTCGACGACGACCATGTCGCGATCTATCTCCTCGACGTCTGCGGCCACGGCGTCGGCGCCGCGCTGCTGAGCGTCTCGGCCCTCAACGCCGTCCGCGGTGAGGCGTTGCCGAACACTGACTTCCGTGATCCCGGGGCCGTCCTCACGGCACTCAACCGGGCGTTCCCCATGGAACGGCATAACGACATGTTCTTCACGATCTGGTACGGCGTGTACGACCGCCGCCGGCGTTCGCTCCGTTGGGCCGGCGGCGGCCACCCCCCCGCCCTTCTCATCCAGCCGGGGTCGGACACGACCGTCAACCAGGCTCCGGTTCTCCTCGACTCCGAAAATCCACTCCTCGGAGCCATCGAAGGGCTCGACTTCTCCTCCCGGCAGGTCGACGTGCCCCCGGCAGCAACGCTCTACGTCTTCAGCGACGGCACCTTCGAGATCCCCAGGCCAGACGGGTCGATGGGGACGCTCGACCGGTTTTGTGACCTCATGGCCTCCCAGCCGCGGGGGGGCGAAACGGTCCTCGACGCTGTCGTCGAGCAGACCAAGGCCCTCGCTGGGGGGGGTGACCTCGCTGACGATCTGTCGATTCTGGCCGTCACGTTTGGCTGAAAAGGGCTGGAATCGACGCGGTTTCAGCCCCTTTCCTGCCCGTTGCCAGCACACGGGCTCCGGTCCGGCCGATGTGTCACGGGGCCGTCTTGCATGCGATTCCCGAATCCGTACACTCAAGTGTTTCCCGTCCCGGGACGGTCTGGCTAGCGTAGCTCAATTGGCAGAGTCCCTGATTTGTAATCAGGTGGTTGCGGGTTCAACTCCCGCCGCTAGCTCACTCCATTGCCAGGGAAGCGCTCGTCCGACCGAGGCTGTCGTCCGGAAGCACCCCCGACCCCGTCGTGAATCCACGACAGGGAGGGTTTCCTCGGCGATTACCCTGATCGACGTCTGGATGGCCGTCCTGAGTGGGCAATGCCCGATCCAGGGTGGCTGTTGCAGCGTGGGTTCGGTTCGGAAAAAACGGGTAGCACCGGATCGATAGATGCGGTGGCGCTCCCGCGAAAGGTTTTGATTCGGGGAGATTTGGATCCCAACCGATATCACCAACACATGAGGGGAGTTTCCCGAGCGGTCAAAGGGGCTTGACTGTAAATCAAGTGGCTCTGCCTTCGCAGGTTCGAATCCTGCACTCCCCACTTCCACCCCACGCCCCGACGCCGAATCGTTCCGCGAAAAACGCGTTCCTGTTCCGCCCTTCAAAGACGAATTCCAGCGACGAATCCAGCAATCCCCACGACGCACCGAGCCCCCCACCACCCCCACTGAAGCAGGCACAAGCAGGAACGAGCAGGCACCATCCAGCCGAGGCGCGAGTGGACAGGCACGGCCTCGTCACCGGTCCGCACGAACGCACGCGGGTGTAGCTCAATGGTAGAGCAATAGCCTTCCAAGCTAAAGACGAGGGTTCGATTCCCTCTACCCGCTTTTCAGGCCGCCCGTAACCCGCAACGCCCCCCCGACCAAGCCTTTTTTCTCATTCCACGGAGCGACAGCCGCCACGACCGACCGAACCGCGTCCTCGCCGGGACGACGCCGCGCCCTCAAGCGCCCGTCCACCGAGGCCACGACGCACACCGCTGCTGTAGCTCAGTTGGTAGAGCGCGTCCTTGGTAAGGACGAGGTCATGGGTTCAAGTCCCATCAGCAGCTTCAGCGGTCGCCGTGACCACATCGCCCCCAACGCCAAAAAGATTCCAACCCTCCGGCATGCCGGAAGGTCGCCCGTTACAAGATCGAGCGATGCTTCGTGTTCAGACCTGGCCGAACGGAGCATCGTCGATCGATCGGACAGTTTGATTTGATGCAGGATTTCAGGGACCAGGGCAGGCGCCGCCTGCAGCCACACACCAGAGAGGAAGATCGAGGGAGAAAGCATGGCTAAGGACACGTTCACGCGGAGCAAGCCGCACGTCAACGTCGGCACCATTGGTCACATCGACCATGGCAAGACGACTCTCACCGGCGCGCTGGTGGCCGTACAGGCTGCCAAGAACCTGGCGATTGCAAAGAGCTACGCCGACATCGCCAAGGGCGGTACCGTCCGCGACGACACCAAGACGGTGACCATCGCCGTCAGTCACGTCGAATACGAGACCGAGAAGCGGCATTACGCCCACATCGACTGCCCGGGCCACGCCGACTTCATCAAAAACATGATCACCGGTGCCGCCCAGATGGACGGCGCGATCCTGGTGGTGAGCGCTGCCGACGGCCCGATGCCGCAGACGCGGGAGCACATCCTCCTCGCCAAGCAGGTCGGCGTGCCGGCGCTCGTGGTGTTCCTCAACAAGGTCGACCTCGTTGACGATCCGGAACTCCTCGACCTCGTCGAGATGGAAATCCGTGAGCTTCTCACCAAGTACGGCTTTCCCGGCGACGATGTGCCGATCATCCGTGGTGCCGGCAAGCCGGCCTACGACAGCCCGGCCGATCCGGCCAAGAACAAGTGCATCGCCGACCTGCTTGACGCGGTCGACGCTTACATCCCCGAGCCGGTCCGTGAGCTCGACAAGCCGTTCCTGATGGCGATCGAGGACGTGTTCTCGATCGAAGGTCGTGGCACCGTCGCCACCGGCCGAATCGAGCGCGGCGAGGTCAAGGTCGGCGACGAAGTCGAAATCATTGGCCTCAAGGACAAGGCCGAGAAAACGACCGTCACCGGCGTCGAGATGTTCAAGAAGCTCCTCGACCGCGGTCAGGCGGGCGACAACGTCGGCTGCCTGCTGCGTGGCGTCGCCCGCGACGGCATCGAGCGTGGCCAGGTGCTTGCCAAGCCGGGCTCGATCAAGCCCCACAAGAAGTTCGAGTGCGAGGTGTACGTCCTTTCGAAGGAGGAAGGTGGCCGCCACACTCCGTTCTTCGCCGGCTACCGCCCGCAGTTCTACTTCCGGACGACCGACGTCACCGGCTCGACCAAGCTGCTCAGCGGTGTCGAGATGGTTTCACCGGGCGACAACGTGAAGATGGAAGTCGAGTTGATGGTCCCGATCGCCATGGACGACGGTGTCCGCTTCGCCATCCGCGAGGGTGGCAAGACCGTCGGTTCGGGGGTCGTGACGAAGATCCTCGACTGATCACGGAACCTGTACCGTTCCAGGCGCCGGCCGCACGGCCGGCGCCTGGAATCACAGGGGCGTAGCTCAACTGGCAGAGCGCTGGTCTCCAAAACCAGAGGTTGCGAGTTCGATCCCCGCCGCCCCTGCTTCGCGGGATCTGGTCGCCGAGGCCACATCCTTACGAGTTTGGATCGACGACGTCGGTGTTTGCTGCGGATCGAAGGTTGATCGAGGTTGGTAGAGCACGGTGGGAAATCCCACCCGGAAACAGTCGCCCCACAGACCGGGCCCATCAGACGGATCGCCCGAGCCGGACGGAACCGACCATGGCAGGCATGCAAGAAAACCAAACCGCCCTCAGTTCGCTGGGGCGAGAATTGTTCAGCGCGGCCGTTTACAAGCGGAGCCAGGGGCGCGTCACCCGACAGGTGACGTTTTGCGCTTTGGCTCTTGCCTGGGCGGTGGCTGTCTGGAGGCTTGCCCAGATCTTGCCGGCGTGGTTTTCCGCCGGTGGCCCGATGACTCAAGCGACGCCGTCTGACGATTACGGTCTGGTCCGTTTCGTCGTCCCTCTGATCGTTTTCCTCGCCGGAGCTTGGCTTGCGTACCGGGCTGTGAATCTTCCACGGTTCGCGGAGTTCCTCATCGGGGTCGAGTCGGAAATGGCCAAGGTGGATTGGCCCACGCTCGGCGAGGTGGCACGCAGTTCCGCCGTCGTGATCTTCATGATTTTTGCCCTCTCCTTCATCCTTGCGGCCTACGACTTGTTTTGGTGGTTCATTCTCCGGGCGATCCAAGGATTCCGTTGAACGCGGTCGAGACCCAAGGGTCCGGGTGACATTCCCGGACATCCCCACGCATGTCGAAGCACGAACATCCAACCGAGTCCCCCGCCGACGCCGTCGCGTCTCCGTCCCCGCACGCCACGGGCGAT
>JBIIQL010000388.1:0-4202 GCA_044342095.1 Pirellulales bacterium | reverse complement strand
TCGACGACTGCCACGGTGTTCGTCCCCGACTGCTTCTGGACGATGAGGCTCACCGCCAGATCCCCCGGCCCGGGGGCCGTCGAGGCGGACGTCCACAGCCGGCTCAGGCCGCGCGGCTCCTCGATCGAATCGGTGACCGTGCCGATGTCCTGGATGCGGATCGGCTGGCCGTGCCGGTTGGCGACGATCAGCTGCGCGAAGTCGGCCGGCTCGCGGATCCGCCCCATCGTGCGGAGCACGACCTCCCGCGGCCCCTGATCGATCCGCCCGCCGGGCTGCTCTTGGTTTTCCCTCGTGATCGCCTGACGGACATCCTCGATCGTGAGGTTTTCGTATTTCTGGAGCCGATCGGTGTCGATCGAGACCTGGATCGCGCGCTGCCGTCCCCCCACGAGGATCACCGCCCCGACGCCGGGGAGACTCTCGAGATCCTCCTTGATCCGCTTCCGGGCGATCTCCGTGATCTCGCGGGCGTCGCGGCGGCCGGAGATGGCGAGGGTGAGGACGGGCGCCGCATCGAGGGCGAACTTGTCGATGATCGGCGCGTCAGTCCCCTCGGGAAGCTGGCCGAGGATCGTCCGCACCTTGGCGTCGATCTCCTGGGCGGCGACGGCGCCGTTCTTCTCCAGGACGAACTCGATCGCCACCTGCGACATCCCCTCCTTCGTCGTCGAGCGGAGCTGCTCGATCCCGGAGACGGTGTTGACGATCTCCTCGATCGGCTTGGTGACCCCCGTCTCCATCTCCTCGACGCTCGCGCCGCGGAGCGTCGTCGTGACGGTCACGAGGGGGAGATCGACGTTGGGAAAGAGGTCGACGCCGAGGCGCGGATAGGCAGCGAGGCCGAGCACGATCGGGGCAATGACGAGCATCGCTGTGAACACCGGCCGGCGGATGCAGACGTCCCAGATCGTCATGGTGTCGTCGTCGCCCGGACGCGAACCGGCACGCCGTCGGAGAGAAGGGCGAGCCCCGAGGTGATCACCTCGCTGCCCGCGGTCACCCCGGTCGGAATCTCGATCCAGCGGCGGAGAACGCCAGCTTCGTCGCTGACGTCGAGCCGCACCCCCGGCTCCACCGGGACAGCCACCGCCCGCCCCTCGACGACGACGAACAGCTTCGTGACGCCGGCGAAGCGGACGAGCGCCTCCTCCGGCACGGTCACGGCGTCGGCCCGCCGATCGAGGAGAATCGACGCCTTGGCAAAAGCGCCTGGCTTGAGGCGGTGATCACTGTTGGGCACCTGGACTTCGACATCGAACGTCCGGCTCGCCGTGTCGATCGTCGGATGAACACGGACAACATGGCCGGCGACCGCCACGCCGGGGAGGCTCTCGACGGCGAGATCGACCGCCTGCCCCGGGGCGATGTTCGCCGCGTGCCGTTCCGGCACGGCGGCCTTGAGCTTGAGAACATCCTCGACGACGAGCCGGAAGAGGACCGCCGCAGGCATCGAGCGGACGACCTCTCCCTCGGTGACGTAGCGGGCGGCGACGGTGTAGGTGCGGGCGGCGCTGCCGATCTCGTCGGCGCTGCCTTCGCCCCGCTGCCGGAAGGTGCGAACCTCGATCGCCGGGGCGACGACGCGCGTGTCGCCGAGCCGCTTTCGCGCCGTCTCGAGCAACGCCTCGCGGTGACGGACCGCCGCGAGCGCCTGCTCGGCCTCGATGAGGCGCTGCTTGCGGTCGAGCCGAGCGGTGTCGAGCGTCAACTCGGCTTTTTGGATCTCGTCCTTCGTGATCGCTCCTCGCGCCTCGAGCCCCCGGAAGCGTTCGACCGTGTCGGCGGCATTGCGCTCCACCAATCCCGCCCGCTCCACCGACGGGAGCTTGGAGATATCGAAGGAAAGGTCGGGCACCGTCGACAGGCCGAGCGCGGCCAGCTCCAGTTCCAGGGAGCGTTCCACTTCCTGGGTCGAGAGGAGGAAATCGGCATCGTCGATCTCGAGGAGCAGTTCCCCCGGCTCGACGATGTCGCCGATGTCATGGGCGACCCGGGCGACGCGGCCGTCGACGAGGGGCGAGACGTCGATCTCCTCGAACCCGTGGAGCGTGCCGACCGTCCGCACTCGCCGCTCGACCGGCCTGGGGGTCGCGGCGGCGACGGTGACGACGATCGGCTCGGCCTGCTCGGTCGTCGCGGCCTTGCCAGGCTCCGCGGTCTCCCTCGCGGCCGGCGGCGGCGCGCTCCCCGGCAAGGTCACCACTCCGAAGCGGATCGCGCCGAGGGCAGCGCCGACGACGAGCGACCCGAGCGCCCACCAACGGAGCGGCCGCCGCGGTTGACCGGTTGGAAGCCGGGGCCTTGCCGCGTCGCTCTGCCCCGGTGTGTCTCGTGGCCCGGGCGCGCTCAACGTTCGATGCTCCGAAGAAAGGCGTGGCTCGGCTGGCTTGGATTCGGTGGCCCGTGAAGGCCGGCAGCAAAGAAGGGGGCCAAACGAACTTCAGACTACGGGCCGAGCGCCGCGATGGGCAAGGCCGATCGATGGTCTGGTCGGCGGGCCGTTGTGGAGAGGAGAGCGGGGGGCGTATCGTGACGGGATGTCGAGACCAAGAGCCGCGAAGGCCGACTCGGCCTGACGACCTTCTCTGGAGAATCCCGAATGGCGATCGAGCGAACCGGCCACGCTTCCTTTCCATCCCAACGACGCACGAGCCGCTCGATCGGCCTGACGATCCTCGTCGCCGCGGGGAACTGGCTTGTCGCGGCCGCCGTCCACGGCGCTGAATTGCGGGCCGGCGCTGCCACCGTGAGCGTCACCCCCGATCGCCCGGTCGCCCTCTGGGGGCAGATGAACACCCGGATCTCCACCGGCGTCGCCAGCCCGGTCACCGCGACGGTGCTCCTCCTCGAAAGCGTCGACGGGGAGCGGTCGCTCGGCACGACAACCTTCGTCGCCTGCGACGTCGTCGCCATCCCCGACGAGGCCCTGGCGGCGATCCGCACGAAGGTCATCGGCCGCATCCCAGGCTTCCCCGTCGAGAGGATCGTCGCCAGCGCCACCCACACCCACACGGCGCCGGTGCTCATAAACGGCGTCTATGACATCCCCGCAGCCGGCGTCGTCCAGCCGACGGAGTATGTCGATTTCTTCGCCGAGCGGATCGCCGCCGGAATCGAGGAAGCGTGGACGACGCGATCCCCCTGCAGCATGGGCTTTGGAATGGGGCACGCCGTCGTCGCTCAGAACCGCCGCAGCGTCTACGCCGACAACAACGCCGTGATGTACGGCGTCACCGATCGGCCGACGTTCCGGATGATCGAGGGCTACGAAGACCATGCGGTCGATGCGCTGTTCGTCTGGAAGGCCGACGGGGCGCTCTTGGCGACGGCGATCGACGTCGCCTGTCCGGCCCAGGAAGTGGAGGGGAACGGACAGGTCGACGCCGACTTCTGGCATCCGGTTCGCGAAGCCCTGCGGAAGCAGCATGGCGCCGGACTCCATGTCCTTGCCTGGACCGGCGCCGCCGGGGATCAGTCGCCGCATCTGATGTTCCGTAAGGCTGCCGAGGAACGGATGCGCCGGCTCCGCGGCCTCTCCCGGCTCGACGAGATCGCGCGGCGGATCGTGGCCGGCTGGACGGAGGCGCTTGCGGGCGCCGAGCAGGAGAAGCTCACCGACGTCCCCCTCGAGCACCGGGTCGATCGAATCGAGCTTCCCCGGCGGACGGTGTCGGAGCGGGAGTTCGAGCTCGCCCGGGAGAAGCTCCGCGAGCTGTCGGCCGACAAGGGGAACCAGACGCTCGTCTGGTGGCACGGCGGCGTTGTCCATCGCTACGAACGGCAGCAGTCCGGCGACGAGACCCCGTTCACGACCGAGGTCCATGTCATTCGCCTCGGTGATGTCGCCATCGCCACCAACCAGTTCGAGCTCTACACCGACTTCGGCGTGGCGATGAAGGCCCGCAGCCCGGCCCTGCAGACGTTCGTCATCCAGCTCGCCGGCCCCGGCACCTATCTCCCCAGCGCTCGCGCGGCCCGTGGCGGCGGCTACAGCGCCATCGCCGAGAGCAACGAGGTGGGAGCGGAGGCCGGGCAGGTGCTCGTCGAGCACACCGTCACCCGACTCGGCGAGATTTTCCCACCGCCAGCCGCTCCGGCGGCTGGCCCCTGACGCGGCACCGAAAGGCTTGGGAGCACCTGGATTACGGGCGGGGAGAGGAGGGGGGGCGGCCGCCGGTCAGCGGCGCCGATTTGCCGGC
>JBIIQL010000386.1:0-4206 GCA_044342095.1 Pirellulales bacterium | reverse complement strand
GACCGGGCCTCCCCGCCGCTTCCACTGGTAGGATGCCTTTCATGAGTGACACCCTGCCCCCCCTGCCCCGCCGCCTCACCCTCGACGACCGGATGGAGGTCGGCCGGCAGCAGGCCCGGGATCTGCCCCTGGCGCACCTCGGCGATCCACCGGCCCGGGATCGCCGGCCAGACATCGTCGAGATGCTCAAGGCCGAGGGGCGTGACCGGCTCCCGGACCTGCTCCCCCTGCGGCACGCCCGCATGGCCGCCTGCCCGCTCGCTACGCTCCGCGGTTCGGCCGGCATGATGGCCGCCATCCTCGGGGCGCGGCCGAGCACGAACCTCATCGTGCAACTCTGCGGCGACGCCCACCTGTCGAACTTCGGCATCTACGCTTCCCCCGAGCGGGATCTCGTCTTCGACGTCAACGATTTCGACGAAACCCACCCCGGTCCGTTCGAATGGGATGTCCTCCGACTGGCGACGTCGTTCGTGACCTGCCTCCACGCCCGTGACGAGCCGGCCAAAGCCGCCGCCCTGGCGCGGCGTGTGGCCAACACCTACCGGAAGTCGATCCGGAATCTCTCCGAGAAGTCGACGGTGGGGGCGCTCTATGAACGGATGACGGCCGCCGACATCGAAGGCCTCGCGGACGAATCCGATTCCGCCGCCCCGGCCAAGGATGCGGCGGCCGTGCTCGAGAAAGCGAGGCGTCGCACGCAAGATCGCGCGATCGCGCGGCTCACCGAGGAAGTCGACGGCCAGCGGCGATTCAAGTCGCGGCCCCCCGTGCTCGTGCGTTGCGACGACGAGTCCCGCCGGGCAAGCCTCGCGGCCGGCTACGCGGCCTACATCGAGACGCTGCCGCCCGAGTACCAGCTCATTGCCCGCCGCTACGCGTGGATCGACTTCGCGACGCGCGTCGGCGGGGTGGGGAGCATCGGCGCCCGCTGCTTCGTGGTCCTCCTCGAGGGCCGCGACGCCGACGATCAGATCATCCTCCAGACAAAGGAAGCGACGCCGTCGGTCCTCGCGCCCCACGTGAAGACGACCGGCGACTTCCCCCGGATCGCCCACGAGGGGCAGCGGATTGTCCGCGGCCAGAAGCTCATGCAGGCGGTCTCCGACCTGTTCCTCGGCTGGGTCGACGGCGTCTCCGACCCCAACCGCCACTTCTACGGTCGGCAGTTGCACGACATGAAGGGGGCCTTCGACGTCGAATCGGCCAAGTTCGCCACGCTCGAACTCTACGCCGATCTCTGCGCCCGCACGCTGGCCCAGGCCCACGCGCGCAGCGGCGACACGGTGGCGATCGCCGCCTATCTCGGCGAGGGGAAGGCGTTCGCCGACGCGGTGGAGGTGTTCGCGGTGGCCGAATCCCGCTTCGTCGACGGCGACCACAAACGGCTCACCGACGCGATCGCGTCCGGTGACCTCCCGGCCGCCGACAGTGAGGACGCCTGAGACAGTGAGGACGCCTGAGAAGGGCATCGAACGGACCACGGGCGCGGTGCCGCCCGGCGGAGGAGGCGAGCGTCAGACGCCGGCGGCCGGCGGCACGACTGGCGGCTTGTTCGCCTGGCGGAGGAGGCGGTCGTGGCTGGTCTGCATGCACTGGGGGTGCGTGCCGCTGCGAGAATACGTCGCCATGCCGCAGACGGGACAGCGGGGCCGCGGCGCTGCGGCGGCGGGCACGGGCGGGATGGGCTTCTTATGAGACATGGGAGCCCTCTGGAGATGCTGCGGGATGGATCGATGCAGGGGCGAAACGATCGGAACAACGATCATGGGAGCGTCGTGGGGGGCGGTCGCCCGACCCCCCCCCAACCAACCTCACCGTTGACGAAAGTCCGGATCAACGACGGCCGCCGAACCCGCCCGGACGCTCTTCGCGCGGCCGAGCTTCGTTGACGACGAGCCGACGCCCGTCCACATCGCGGTCGTGCAGCGCCTGGATCGCGGCCTGAGCGGCCTGATCATCGGCCATTTCCACGAAGCCGAAGCCCTTGCTCCCACCGGTCTCGCGGTCCATCACCACCTGGGCCGAGCGGACCGTGCCGTACTCGGTGAACAAGCTTTCCAGGGATGCGTTGGTGACCTTGTAATTCAAATTACCGACGTACAGTTTCTTTGCCATGTCGCGTTTCGTTCTCGAGAAAAGTCCCGGCAGCCCGAAGAAGGTTTCGGGATGCGTCAGTCTCGGCCAACGTGGTGGCCCGCCAAGCCGGGATGACGAGAACTCAAGGCACCACACCGACCGATTGAGTCGCAGGCCAGAGAGCCTCATAAGGCGATTCAGGCGAGCGAACCGGCGCGACGCGGCCCCCAACAGGGGAACTGCATTCCAGATATCGCCCATCATACACGGAAACCTCGTCCACCGCCCGGTTTGGGTGAAAGTTTCCTCATTCTGTCACCGTCAGGGGCGATCCGCGGCTGACCGACGGAGACCGCAACAGACTGAAGTGCGAGCGCCCCCACCGATGACGAGATCCCTTCCCCCCATCCATGACGCCCCGACGGGATCTGATACGCTTCGGCCGTTCCATCGCCCGATTTCCCCCCATTCGTCTTGGTTCGTTTTCCCGCCCCGTGAGGAGCCATCATGCAGATCGCCATCATCGTCGGCAGTCACCGCAAAGAGAGCCAGTCGAGCCGCGTGGGGGCGTACATCGCAACCGATCTGGCCCGCATCGATCCTGGCGTGACCGTCGACACGATCGACCTGGCAGGCAACCCGCTGCCGCTGTGGGACGAGAGCGTCTGGCAGGGGGAGAGCGCGCTTTCCGCCCTCTGGAAGCCGTGGCGCGACACGATGCGCCGCGCCGACGGGTTCGTGATCATCGCCCCGGAATGGGCGGGGATGGTGCCCCCGGGCCTGAAGAATCTGCTCCTCTTCGCGGGCCCGAAGGAAGTCGGCCACAAGCCGGCGCTGATCGTGGCCGTATCGGCGTCGCGCGGCGGGAGCTATCCCGTCAACGAACTCCGCACCAGCGGCTACAAGAACAACCGCTTGGTCTACATCCCGGAGCACGTCCTCATTCACGATGTCAACGACGTCCTCGTCGGAGCGACGCCCTCGAGCGAGCGCGACGCCTGGCTCCGTCGCCGGATCGAGTTTGCCGATCGGCTTCTCCTGGAATACGCCAAGTCCCTGGCCCCGATTCGCACAAGCGGCCTCACCGAACACGCCGACTTTCCCTACGGCATGTGAGCCCTGGCCCGGGCCGAGGCACGGTCATTCACCGGGAGCACGATCATGAGCACGCCGCGCCGCAAGAAAGGTCGCCGCAGACGCCGGCCCCGGGTCGATGCCGAGGCCACGTATGTCTGCGACTCCTGCGGCGAGGAGATCGTGGTGCCGGTCGACATCTCCGCCGGGGCCCATCAGGCCTACGTCGAGGACTGCCCGGTCTGCTGCCATCCGATGACGCTCCGCGTCGAGATCGACCCTGACGGCGAAGCCCGGGTCGAGGGGGAGCACGAATAGCCCAGGGCCCGCGGGCCGCGAAACGAGACGACGCTCCGGTCCCATTTCAGCCCCGCGTGGCGATCGAAACCGGCTCCCTGTGGTATTCTCTTGCCACGAAATCGCCCCCCCCGCCGGCCCTCGCGCCGACCTCAAAAAACCAACGGCCAACATCCCATGAAAGACCCCACCGTCCGCGGCGTCGTCCATCTCATCGAGGAGACCAAGTCCTTCGGCCAGAAGGGCTTCCGCAAGCGCCTCGTGGTCCTCGAGCAGTCGAAGGGCACGTTCACGAACTTCGTCCCGGTCGAGTTCGTCAAGGATGGCTGCGACGCGGTGGACGATCTCTCCGAGGGGGATGACATCGAGGTCACCTACCGCTTGAGCGGCCGCCGCTGGCAGCGGGATGCGAGCAGCGAGGTGAAGTTTTTCTTGAGCGCCGAGGGGTTGTCGTTCAAGAAGGTGTCGGGGAGCGGGCGGGCGAGCGAAGGCCCGGATGACGCCATCGACGTCAACGACGACTATTCGCAAGCCGGCAACGACGACGTCCCGTTCTGAGCGTCCCGGCGGATCACCCGCACGGTCCATCATCGACCCTTGGAAAGGCGACGACCTTTCCCTCGGTGAGGTCACCGAGGCACCTGCGGGCGACGTTGCCCGATGCCTGAGCCTTCTCTGGGGCTTTGTCGCCGTGGAGGCGGACCTCCATCGGGCAGCATCGACAGGCACGGTTGGAAGAGGTCGCTGGGCACGGCC
>JBIIQL010000387.1:0-4206 GCA_044342095.1 Pirellulales bacterium | reverse complement strand
CGGCGGGCTGGAGCTCCACCGTCACCTCCGCTTGGGCATCCTTGCCGACGGTCACCGCCTGGACGCGGAAGTCGCGGCAGACGGTCGCCACGCCGGTGAGTTTCTCGATCGCCAGGAAGATCCCGTCGATCGGGCCGTCGCCGGCGTTCACCTCGACGGAGCTCTCCTCGCCCCCCTGGGCGACACGGAGCCGAACGCGCGGTGGCTGGCCGCTCGAGCAGGTGAGGTCGTAGCCGACGAGCGTGAATCGCTCGGGGAGATCAGTGAACTGATCCTCACACAGCGCGGCAATGTCGCCGTCGTAGATCTCCTTCTTCCGGTCGGCGAGCACCTTGAAGCGGTCAAACAGGGTCTGGAGCTGTTCCGGGGTCAGCTGGTAACCGAGTGCCTTGGCCCGATCGGCGAGGGCGGCCCGGCCACTGTGCTTGCCGAGGACGAGGTCGGTGCGATCGAGCCCCACGTCCTCGGGGCGGATGATCTCGTACGTGCTCCGTTCCTTGAGCATGCCGTCCTGGTGGATCCCCGATTCGTGGGCGAACGCGTTGCGGCCGACGATCGCCTTGTTGCGTGGCACCTGGATCCCGGTGATCGTCGCCACGAGCCGGCTCGTGGGCACGAGCTTTTGGGTGGCGATCCGCGTCTCGCAGCCGTAATGATCGCGGCGCGTCCGCAGGGCCATGACAACCTCTTCGAGCGAGCAGTTCCCCGCCCGTTCTCCGAGTCCATTGATGGTGCATTCGACCTGCCCGGCGCCCGCTTCGACGGCGGCGAGACTGTTGGCGACCGCGAGACCGAGGTCATCGTGGCAATGGACGCTGATCACGGCGCGGTCGATCCCTCGGACACGCTCCCGGAGGGTGCTGATGACGCGGTGCATCTGCTGGGGCGTCGCGTAGCCGACCGTGTCGGGGATGTTCACGGTCGTCGCGCCGGCGTCGATCGCCGCCTCGACGACGCGGCAGAGGAAGTCGAGCTCTGTGCGGGCGGCATCCTCGGGCGAGAATTCGATGTCGGGGCAGAGTTGCCGGGCGCGTTGCACTCCGGCGACGGCCCGGGCCACGACCTCGTCTTCGGTCATCCGCAACTTGAACTCGCGGTGGATCGAACTCGTGGCGAGGAAGACGTGGATCCGCGGCCGCTCCGCGCCGCGCAGGGCCTCCCAGGCTCGGTCGATGTCGGCATCGTTGCAGCGGGCCAGTCCGCAGACGATCGCCCCGCGGATCGTGGCGGCGATCTCCCGGACGCTCGCGAAGTCGCCGGGTGAGGCGATCGGGAAGCCGGCCTCGATGACGTCGACGCCGAGTTGCTGGAGCGCCTGTGCGATCTCCATCTTCTCGGTGAGATTCATACTCGCGCCCGGGGATTGCTCGCCGTCGCGGAGGGTCGTGTCGAATATGCGAATCGTTCGAGCGGACGTCATGGAAGGGCCTCGGGGGGCACAGGTGGGCTGGAGTCAAGGGACGGCCGGAATCGGCTGGCGCGTCCGAGTTCGGGGGCGTCAGCCGGTGGGCTCGTCGGGCGGGGTGTCTGGTGAGTCGTCGGGCGTCGGACCCGCGATGGAGTCTGGCCCGATTCCTCGGGGGGAGCGGAATCGGGAAGTATAGGGAGTGGAGCGTGGTTGTGTAGAATCCAGGGGTGGCCGGCCCCTCTGCCCGCCGTTCATCGGAGCCTGACCGTCCATGAGTGCGAGCGTCGCTACAAAAGGCCGGGACGAGCATTCCGGCCGCCCGCACGGGGCGGGCTCGACGGTCGGAAAGGCTCCCGGGGGCGGGACGCCCGCGGGGATCCTGGCGAGGTTCCGCAAGGGTTTGGGGGGGGGCGTGGCGCTGGCGCTCGGGGGCCTTGCGTGGTGGTGGATTTCGACCCACCACTTCAGCGGTGGCGAGCACCCGAGCGAGGAGCAGGCCACGGTCGGCGCCCAGTCCCCGGCCGCTGCACTCGCCGTCGAGGTTTCCCTGCCGGAGGCAGCCCGGGCTTCGGCCGGGATCGAACTCGGCACGGTCACCCGGATGCCGATGCACGATCAGCTCACCGTTCCGGGCCGGCTCGATTACGACGCGCGACGCCGACTCGACTACGCCTCGCCTGTCGACGGCATCATCTCCCAGGTCTTCACACAGGTTCGCCAACGCGTTTCCAAGGGGGATTCCCTCGCCGAGGTGTCGAGTCCCGCGGTAGGCATGGCCCGGGACGAGGTCCGCCGTCGCGAGGATGACAAGCAGATCGAGATCAAGGCCGCGGAGTGGGCCACGACCATTTCCGACAACGTCGAGTCGCTCCTCGAGTCGCTCGCCCACAAGCCCCCGATCGCCGACGTCGAGGTGATGTTCAAGGACCGGATCCTGGGAAGTAACCGCGAGAAGATCCTCGGGGCCTACTCGAAGCTCCTCCTCGTGGAGAAGGTCAACCGGAGCACCCGCGAGTTGGGGGATGGCGGGGTGCTCTCCGGGCGGATCATCGAGGAACGGACGAGCAACCTCGAGGTGGCGAAGGCAAACTACGACGCGGCCTGCGAGGAGGCCCTGTTCACGACCCGGCAGGAGCGGGATCGGGCACGGGCGAGCCTGGCCCAGGCCGATCGGCTCGTCCAGGTTTCGAAGGAGCATCTTCGCACCCTCGTCGGCAGCCGGCTCGGTGCGGAAATTGCAGCGGTCGCCGAAGATGCCCCCGATAGCCCGGGCGATACAGGCTCGCTGAGCACGCTCGTGCTACGGACGCCTTTCGACGGGGTCGTCGAGGATGTCTTCGTGGCCCGGGGGGAACGCGTGCAGGGGGGAGACCCGATGTTCGTCGTCGCCGACACGTCGCTCCTCTGGGTGCGGGCCCAGATTCACGAACGGGAATGGACGGCCGTCGATGTCGTCCAGGGGCAGCAGGTCAAGGTGAACGTTCCGGGGGCTGAGCGTCATCAACTCGTGGCCCGCGTTCACCACGTCGGCGCGATCGTCGAGGCCGAGTCGCGGAGCGTGCCGCTCGTGGCTGAACTCGAGAACGACGATGCCCATCTCAAGCCGGGGATGTTCGTCTGGGTCGATCTGCCTCAGGGGAGTGTCCGAGACGCCCTGGCTGTTCCTACCGCGGCCGTCATGCGCCACGAGGGGGACGCGTTCGTGTTCGAACCCCTCACCGAAGGCCGCTACCGGCGCGTTGCCGTCACCACCGGCATCGACAACGGCGATCTCGTCGAGATTGTTTCCGGACTCCAGGAGGGTGAGCCGGTGGTGGTCGGGGGCGCCTTCGTACTCAAGAGCGAACTGCTCCTGGAAAGAGACGACTGACGGTTCGTGGACAAGGCCGTCCATGACCTTTGTCCACGCGAGACACCCCTGAAAGAGCCGATGTTTTTCGGGGATGTCAGCCGCCGCATTCAGCGGCGGAGCACTTTGTCAAACGACTGCCGGTCGTCGGGCATCCCGGCGTTCGGGTTGTCGGTCGACGATCCGCCGGTGGTCCGGACGGATCTGGCGGGCGGGAGCGGGGAGGACGGCAGTGCTTTCAGGCCTCATCGAATGGTCGTTGTCGAACCGGGCCCTCGTGCTCGCGATGTTCGTCCTCATGTCGGTGGGAGGGCTGTACGCGGCCACGCAGATCCCCGTCGATGCCGTGCCCGACCTCGTCAACATCCAGGTGCAGGTCGTCACCGAGGCGGGGACGATGTCGCCCCTCGAGGTGGAACGCTACGTCACCTACCCGGTCGAGCTGTCGATGAGCGGCTTGCCGCACGTCGAGGAGATCCGCAGCATCTCCCGGTTCGGCATCTCGCTGGTGACGATCGTCTTCCGTGAGAGAACGGACATCATGCTCGCCCGCCAACTCGTGGCGGAGCGCCTCCCCGAGGCGAAGGGGCGGATCGCCGTCGGTCACGGTGACCCGAAGCTCGGCACGCTCAGCACCGCGCTGGGCGAGATCCTCCAGTTCGAAGTCCGGGGCACGGGGCATGATCTCATGGAGCTCCGCAGCATCCTCGAGTGGGACATTGCCCCGACGATGCGCGAGGTGTCCGGCGTCACCGACATCAATTCTCACGGCGGCTTCGCCAAGAGCTATCAGGTCGAGATCGATCCCGACCGAATGAGCGCCCAGGCCGTGACGCTCGGGGAGGTCCTTGCGGCGCTCGAACGCAACAACGAGAGCACCGGCGGCGGCTACATCGTCAAGAACGGTGAGCAGCGGTTCATCCGCGGCCAGGCGCTCCTCCAAAGCGTC
>JBIIQL010000385.1:0-4215 GCA_044342095.1 Pirellulales bacterium | reverse complement strand
AGATGGTGAGGCAGTTCGAACGCCACGACGCCGACCATCCAGAACGGAAGACGTTCGTCGTCCTCTACGACGATTTCAATCCGTTCCTCGATCGCTTCATCGATCGGGTCGGTCCGAAGCGGCCGGTGGAGAAGGTGCTCGCTCACTGGAAACTGTGGGACCACATCGACGCCATCCTCGCCATCGGCACGACGAAACTCGTCTCGACGCTCCTCGAGGGGAACGGGCGG
This sequence comes from Pirellulales bacterium, assembly GCA_044342095.1. GTDB lineage: Bacteria > Planctomycetota > Planctomycetia > Pirellulales > UBA1268 > QWOP01. The sequence goes on along the minus strand of JBIIQL010000385.1, from coordinate 3,985 downwards.
GAAAAGCACCGGCTCGCGGGACCTCAAGGACGGGATCTCGCGCTCCTGGCGGCCTGCTACGACCAGTCGACCGGCGAGACGTTCCCTTCCCGCTGGGCTCGGCTTCGCCGGATCGTCGGCTACAAGACGTGGAAGTCGTCCTGGGCCTTCTGGCTCGGCGTCGCCGCGACGCTCCTGGTCGCGATCGGACTTGTCGGCGGGATGCGCGTCGGCCAGGGGTGGGGATGGATCGTTCCGCCGGGGGCGCCGTGGTGGACGCCGCTGGCGTTTCTCGGCGTGCTTTGGTCACCGTGGATGTGGCGTCAGGCCAGAGCTTGGTGGACCGCGCGGCGGATCGTTCGCAGCATGCGCACCGGCAATCGCACCACCGGCCAACTCACCCAGGCCCTGGCGCGGATGCCGGAGGTCGATCTCGCCGGGCAGCCTCTGCCGAAGCACGCTCGCAGCGACGACCGCTATGAGCTCCTCACGAAGTTTCAGGGGGTGCTCGCGGCCCTCGGCTACACCGGGATGGTGGTCATCGTCGACCGGGTCGACGAGCCGCACGCCATCAACGGGCAGGCGGAGCGGATGCGGCTCCTCGTCTGGCCGATGCTCGACAACAAGTTTCTCAAGTCCCCCGGTCTCGGCTTCAAGCTCCTCCTCCCCGAGGAGCTCTATCGCTTCATCGAACGCGAGGACGAGCAGTTCAACCAGCGTGCCCGCCTCGACAAGCAAAACCTCGTGCCGAGCCTCGAGTGGACCGGCGAGACGCTCTACGACATCGCTTCGCAGCGGGTGAAGGCAGCGAGTGTCGGAAGCCCCCCGGCGACCCTCGCCCAACTCTTCGATCCTGCGGTCGATCAGCGGAGACTCATCGACGGGCTGCGGAGCCTTCGCGTGCCCCGTCACCTGTTCAAATTCCTTCACCGCCTCCTCGTCTCCCACTGCCACTCCCATACCTCCGAACAGCCGGTGTGGACGATCCCGCTGGAACAGTTCGAGCGGGAACTGGCCGTGTTCCAACGCGATCAGGACGCCTTCGATCGCGGCCTCGCGCCACGCTGAGGGCGCCGCTGCCGGGCTCGTCGACCGCGGCCGCACGGCCTTGGCTGGCCCGCCGCGGACACATGCGCCCCGCCCATCCCAGCGTGCCGTCGCGGGCGAGTCCCCCCGAAAGATGGGTTCTTGGGTGCGCCCTGCGCGGATTGAGGCGATTTGCAAAGCCCTGTTGGTCTGGGTAATTTGCAGCGACTAACCAGCCTAGGGGGATTCAGGGTTCCGTGCCCTCCCCCGTGTTTCAGGGGAATCGTCCGTGGTGAATCGCAACATTCCGCCCGTCCACGCCGTCTTGGGAATCATCGAGGATTCCCGCACCCTTCCCGCCCAGGGAGACCTCGGTGACGCATGGTACGAAGAGGCGAAGGGCCGGCTGTGGATCTGGGACGACATCCATTCCCGCTGGGTTGATTTGAGCCTGTGGCGGGCTGGAAACACCTCGGCTGGTGCCATGGGCGTGGCTGGCGGGGCCGGAGTTGCCGGAATGCCGGGTGAGCCCGGGCCGAAGGGGGAGCCTGGCGCCCACGGGGAACCCGGAATCCAAGGAGAGCCTGGGCCTGTCGGTCCGAAGGGGGATCGTGGTGAACCCGGTCCGGCCGGTCCGCAGGGGAAGCCCGGCGTCGACGGAAAGCCGGGGGCGGCGGGAAAAGACGGCAAGCCTGGGCCTGCCGGTCCGGTTGGTCCGCAGGGGAAGTCGGGGCTCGACGGCATCGACGGCGTCAATGGTCTCAATGGGATCAATGGCAAGGACGGCAAGGACGGGAAGCCTGGTCTCAATGGGAAGGATGGCAAGCCCGGTGCGGCTGGCCCGAAGGGGGATCGCGGCCCGGCTGGTGCGGACGGCAAGCAGGGCCCGGCCGGCGCGGCGGGCAAGCCCGGTGCGCCCGGCAAGCCCGGTCTCAATGGCAAAGACGGCAAGCCCGGTGTGGCTGGTCCGAAGGGGGATCGAGGGCCGGCTGGTGCGGACGGCAAGCAGGGCCCGGTCGGCGCGGCGGGCAAGCCCGGTGCGCCCGGTGCGCCCGGTGCGCCCGGAAAGCCCGGCCTCAACGGGAAGGATGGGAAGCCCGGTCCGGCAGGCAAGAATGGCCTCAACGGCAAAGATGGCAAGCCCGGCGTGGCGGGCCCGAAGGGAGATCGTGGTCCGGCTGGCGCCGACGGCAAGCAGGGCCCGGCCGGCACGGCTGGGAAGCCCGGTGCGCCCGGCAAGCCTGGCCTCAGCGGGAAGGATGGGAAGCCCGGTCCGGCCGGCAAGAACGGCCGCGATGGCAAAGATGGGAAGCCCGGCGTGGCTGGCCCGAAGGGGGATCGCGGCCCGGCTGGTCCGAAGGGAGACCGGGGGCCTGCGGGCCCGGCTGGGATTCCCGGCAAGCAGGGGCCGGCCGGTGCCAAGGGGGAGATCGGGCCTGCGGGGCCGGCGACTGGCTTGCGGGCGTCGGGTGCTCGGGACGTGACCGCGGCGATGCGGGTTCCCAATGGCGGCGGCCTCGACCGCGCGGTGCTCAAGCGGGTGGGGGATACGGTCGAGTTGTCGCTCATCGGCCTCCGTGGCAGCCGTCAACTCAAGGGACTCCTCGGCAAGATTCCGGCTGGCTTCCGGCCGTCGCTTCCCCAGAGCCTCGTGACGGCCGACGAAGGATTCCGTCAGGTGCGGGTGAGCGTCGATGCCGGGAATGCGGCCGTCGCCGTTGCCCAGCCCGCTCAGGCCGGTGGCCTCGGCAAGGTGTCGACCTCGCTCGTCTGGCTGACCAACGACGCGTGGCCGGCGACGCTCCCCGGCCGTCCGTGGAACCGCTGATCCATTCGCCCGGCTGGTAGGCTTTTGGGGACTCGACTCCCGAGATCCTCCATGGCCGACACCGATCCTCCTGCGACCGCGTCCGAACTCCCCGACCTCCACACGCTCGTCGTGGGGCGCGAGGCGATGGCCTGTCGATTCGAGGTGGTGTTCAACGCCGGTGAGGTGGCGGACGCGACGGAACTCGGCCTGGCGGCACTCGACCTCGTCGACGAGATCGAGGATCGGATCACGGTCTACCGCGACTCGAGCGACGTGGCCCGCCTCAATGCCGTCGCAGCGGAAGGCTGGCAGCCGGTCGCTGCGGACGTCGTCACGCTCTTGGCGCAAGCGCAACGCCTCCATGAGAAGACTGGCGGCGCGTTCGACCCGGCCGCTGGCAGTCTCGTTCGGGCCTGGGGCTTTCTCCGCCGTCAGGGACGCACCCCCGACGCCACGCGTCTGGCCGACGCGCGGGCCCGGTCGGGCATGAGCCATGTCGAGATCGACGAGGCCGGCGCCAGGATTCGTTTCACCCGTCCGGGCGTCGAGTTCAACCTCGGGGCGATCGGCAAGGGCTGGGCGCTCGATGCGGTGATCGGAATGCTCACCGCCGCCGGCGTCAGGAGCGTGCTCGTCCATGGTGGATCGAGCAGCGTCCGTGCGATGGGCGTTGCGGGCCCCTCGCTCCCCGGACGGCGCGGCTGGCGCGTCGGCGTGCGGCATCCGCTCCGGCCAGGGCGGCGGCTGGCGACCGTCACGCTCGTCGACGCGGCCCTCGGCACAAGCGGCTCGGGAACGCAGTTCTTCGTCGACCGCGGGCGGAGGCTCGGGCACATCCTCGACCCGCGCACCGGGGTGCCGGCCGAAGGGGTGCTCTCCTCCACGGTGATCACGCCGCAGGCCGCCGACGCCGACGCCCTCTCCACCGCGCTCTACGTCCTCGGCCCGGCGGGGCTCGAGCGGATCGCGCCAGCCGGCGGCGACACCGCCGCGATCCTCGTCGTCCCCGCGCGCAACCCCGCGAGCGTCCGCGTGCTCACGGCGAACCTCGATCCCGAACTCGTCGAGTGGGATCCGGGAGAGGGGCTCGAGGTGGTGCGCGTCGTGTGAGGCTCGCGGCTCGTGAGGCCGGGAGCTCCATGGGGGGGCCAGCCGGGTGCCAAGCAGCAG
>JBIIQL010000026.1:0-14244 GCA_044342095.1 Pirellulales bacterium | reverse complement strand
CGGCCCGGGCCCTTGGGCGCCCGGGCCGGCCTGATTTTTGCGCTTGTCGTCTCTTTTCCGGTCAGGGCCGCTTCCGTCCGGCCCCTCCGCAGGCCATAGTGGCCGGATGAACGACCCCGAACCACGTGGTGAATATCTCCTCGTCGCCTGCCAGGCCGGAGCCGAGGATGTCGTCGCCACACGCCTGACGCAGGCCCTCCCTGGATCGACCCGCGGCGCCTGGCGGCGGGGGGTCGTCACGTTTCGTCTCCCGCCCGGTCTCGATCCGAGCCCCGCCGATCTCGATCGCCTCCGCGATTCGATCATCGTCGCCCGCTCGCTCTTCCGTTGCTCCGGCCAGATCCGTTGGGAGGACGACGCCGGCCGGCTCGCGGCCCTCCGCGAGCGCCTCCCCCAGGCGCGCTTCGATGCCATCCATCTTTATCCGCGCGATCTCCGTGCCCTCGCCGCGGCCGACGTCGTCGCCGACATGCCCCGGCGCGCGACGGCCGCGGGGCTCGCCGCAGTTTTTCCCGAAGCGACCCTCGGCGTCGCTCGTCCGGGCGACCTCGTCCTCGACTGCCTCTCCGACGGCGACGACCGCTGGTGGATCGGCTGGCACCGGGCCCAGGCGCCGTCGACCTGCTGGCCGGGGGGCCTCTATCCCCGTCCGCTTCCCGGCGACAAGGTGTCGCGCGCGTGGCTCAAGCTCGACGAGGCGATCGCGACGTTCGCCGTCGAGTTTCGCGAAGGGCAACAGGTCTGCGAGCTCGGTGCCTCCCCCGGCGGCGCCTGCCAGCGGCTCCTCGAGAGTGGCCTCGAGGTGGTCGGCATCGACCCGGCGCTTGTCGATCCGGTGGTCGCCGCGATCCCCGGGTTCACGCAGTGGCGAAAGCGGGCCAGGGACGTGCCGCTGCGCGACCTGCGTGGCTTCGAGTGGGTCGTGGCCGACATGAATATCGACCCGACGAGCACCCTCGAGGCGGTCGGTCGCGTCGTCACCGCGCCCGGGTCGCGGGCGAGCGGGATCGTCGCCACACTCAAGATTCCCGACTGGTCACGGGCGGTGGACCTCGACGCATGGCTCGGACAATTCCGCACCTGGGGATTCACCCCGCAAGCCCGCCAGCTCTCCACCGGCGGCCGCGAGGTGTGTGTCGTGGCGCTGCGCACCGGTGGGCAACGCCCGCGGCAGGGCCGTGCTGGTGCAGCCGGGGTCAGGCGAGCCCGCCCCGCCAGACGTCGGCCGGATCGGTGAGGCTTCCCGACACCAGGTGCACCATCCCCGCCGCGGTATCGAGGACGAGTGCGCCGTCGGCATCGATCCCATGACAGACCCCAACGAGACGGTGGCCGTCGTCCCGGTGTACCGTGACGACGGTGCCGACGAGGCTGCACAGCGGCCGGTAGCGTTCCACGAGCACGCCGGGATCGCGCGACGTCTCACCGAGGAGCGAGAGGAGCCGGGGGACGAAGGCGCCGAGGAGTCGACTCCTCGGCAGCGTCCGGCCGGTGATGTCAGGGAGCGTGCCGACCCGGCCGCGGAGGCTCTCCGGCGCGTCCGCGGCTGACCCGGTCGTGTTCACGCCGACGCCGAAGATCACCCGTCCCCCCGGGGCAGTCTCGACGAGGATCCCGGCGAGCTTCCGACCGCCGGCGACGACGTCGTTCGGCCAACGGACCCGCGCCGCGACCGTAGGCTCCAGGAGCGTGAGGCTCTCGGCCAGCGCCACGCCGCAGGCGAGCGACCACAGCGGCGTGACGCGGGCGTTTGGCGGCTCCACCACGCGGGTGGCGTCGACCACGAGACTCGTCGCCAAGCTCCCCGGCGCCTGCCACCATCCCGCCCCGCGCCGCCCCCGGCCGGCGGTTTGCCTGTCGGCGACGACCGCCAGCGGCAAGGCCACCCCCGGTTCGGCGGCCAAGCTCCGGGCCCGTTCCATCGTCGAGGTCACCTCGGCGAGGACTTCGATGGCCGCCAACCCTGTGGCACGCTCCACCGCAGCGCGGTCAAACGTCTCGGGAAAGCCTTCGCCGGCCGCGGGTCGGGGCCCGGGGGCTTCAGGGGGAGGGAGCGACACAGAAGGATTCCTCGCGAACGGTGCCGGGGAAGGGGGGCGGAAGCCGTTCCCTCTTTACCCAGTTCTCCCCGGAAGCGGCAGTCCCCCCAGCCCCGGGCATCGGTTCGGCGTACGACCTTGACCCTGCGGCGCGCGGCGTGGTACCCCCCCGGGCCGTCGGCAGTCTTCCCTCGATCTCATCAACATTTTTTCCCGCCAGGGATCGATCCGTGCGCTTCCCTATCCGTGTCGCCGTGCGGAGCCTGACGCTCGCGCTCCTCTGCGCGCTGCGGCTCGGGCCATCGGTCGCGGATGGGCAGACGGTGTCGCTCCCCACGCCCCCTTCGTCGCAGCTCGACCGGGTCATGCCGGTGCAGTATCTCGCCCCGCCGCCGACCCAATGGGATCCCTACGCGCCGCAGGGAATGCAGGTTCCGGCAGCCCCGCCGCAGACCGGCAACTGGGCCCCCTCCGCGCTCTCCGGTCAGCCGGGCTATCCGGGCTACTCGACCGCAGCGCCGTCGCTGGTCCCCCAGCAGCCGCCCTATGGCGCTCCGCCCGGAGGCTCGCCGGCTTCGGCCTTCTCGCCGCAATCGATCATGGCCAGCCCGACGATGCAACAGACGATGCGCGTCTTCCAGGGGGTGCGCGGGAGCTGGGCCTATCTCTACGGCACCGGTGACGGCACGAGCGTCGGGGTCAACGAGCTCGACACCACGGCGACGTTCGCAATCCCGTTCTTCCACAACTCCCAGGCCAATCTCAACCACGCGCCGCTCCTCATCACCCCCGGGTTCGGCCTCCAGCTCTGGGACGGGCCGCAGACAACGCCGACGATGCTCGCCGACCTCCCGCCGAGCACGTACGACGTGTTCATCGATGCGGCTTGGAATCCGCAGTTCACGCCGCTGTTCGGAGCCGAACTCGGCATCCGCACCGGCGTCTACACCAACTGGGACGTGATGGTGTCGCAGAGCTGGCGCATCATGGGGCGGGCCGTCGGCACGCTCCAGCTGACGCCGACGATGCAGGGCAAGGCCGGCATCGTCTACCTCGACCGCAACCAGGTGAAACTCCTCCCCGTCATCGGCATGACCTGGGTGCCCAACGCCAACGCCCGCTACGACATCCTCTTCCCCACCCCGAAGGCGGCCTGGCGGTTCAGCGAGGTGGCCAACCGCTCGCTGTGGGGCTACGTGGCGGGCGAGTACGGCGGCGGCGCCTGGACGTTCCGCCGCTCCACCGGGCAGATCTCCCCCTTCGACTACAACGACATCCGCATCGTCCTCGGTGGCGAGCTCGTGCCGAAGACGCCGCAGGGGCTCTCCGGCCATCTCGAGGTCGGCTACGTCTTCTACCGGCAGCTGTTCTTCGTCGACGGTCCCCCGCAGATCCAGGATCTCGACGACACCTGGATGATCCGCCTCGGCCTCGCCTACTGACGGGCCCCGGGCTCGGAGATCCTCGCTTGCACCGTCGCATTCCCACACTTCCGCCCTTCGGCACGCTCCTGGCGACGCTCGTGGCCACGCTTGTCATGGCGGCGCCGACGGTCGCCGACGACGCGCCGCTTCCGGCTCCGCTTCCGGCGACAATCGACGACGAGGCGGGCTGGATCGACGTCCCGGTGCCGCTGCCGACGGTGGAGGAGCTCCTCCCCGGTCGTATCCGCTTGGCCGCGATCGGCGACCCGCAGGATCTTCAGGAGCCCCTCCTCCCTGACGATCTGGCGCCGCCGGGACAGCCGCGGCAGGAGTTCGAGCCGCCGGCCGGGCGGAAGCTCCCTCCCGGCGCGAAGCCGGGAATGCTCCAGCAGGCGATCTCCACCGTGACGGAGCTTCCCAAGCTCGGTAGCGACGGCCTCGGGCTCACCGTCCTCGATCAATGGGTGACCCTCGGCCTGCCGGCCCCGACGGTCGACTCCCCGCTCCTCATCACGCCGGGCTTCGGCGCGACGCTCGTCGACGCCCCGGCCGGGGTCGATCTGCCGAGCACCCTCTACGAAGGCTACATCCAGGCGCGCTGGCTGCGGAAGATCGGCAAGCGCTTCGGCGTCGATCTCGCCGTCTCTCCCGGCTGGTACAGCGACTTCCACAATGACTCCTCACAGGCCTTGCGGATCACCGGCCACGGCTTCGGCGCCTGGGAGGCCAACGACAATCTCCGCGTCGTCGCCGGCCTGATCTACCTCGACCGTTACGACGTCAACATCCTCCCGGCCGGTGGCCTCCTCTGGACCCCCGCCGACGACAAGCGCTTCGAGCTCATCTTCCCCCGCCCGCGGCTCGCCTGGCGCTTCGCCGAGCACCCCCGCGCCGCTCACTGGAGCTATCTCGCGGCGGAGTTCGGCGGCAACCAATGGGCAATGCAGTCGGCGACCGGCGCCGAGGAAGTGGTCGTGATCCGCGACTACCGTCTCATCGCCGGCTGGGAACGGAAGCCGGCCGATCTGGGAATCTCGTGGCGGCTCGAGACCGGCTTCGTGTTCGGCCGCACCGTGCAGTACTACGACTCCGACACGCCGACCGCCCACCCCGGCGACACGCTTCTCGTTCGCGGCGGGGTGTGGTACTAGCTTCATCGTGTGCAAAGCCATCCATGGCCTTCGTCCACGCTCGCTCTGGCTGAAACGCCAAGGGTTTCAGCCGCCGCGGGCACCGCATCCGGCGGTGATGACTTTCTCGTGGACTTTCGCATCCATGGCCTTCGGCAGTGCCTCGTCGGAATGACTACGATGGAGGCATGCTTCGCCCCTCCTGCCATCGTCGCCCGGGCCGCCGCGATCTTTTCACAGTCACGGTCCTCCTCGTCGCCGTCGGCGTGACCCTCCTCGTCGGCTGCGCAAAGCCGGCCAAGCCGCGGGTGGCGCAGGCGCCGACGAAGATTCGCGTCGCCGCCGCCACCGACCTGCGCTCCTGCCTCGATGCCCTCACCGATGCCTTCCAGGTCGAGCATCCCGATTTCGATCTCCTCCCCACGTTCGGACCGTCCGGGACGCTCCTGACGCAGCTCAAGGGGGGACTGGAAACCGATCTCTACCTCTCCGCCGACGTCGCCTACGCCCACGACCTCGCCGCGGCTGGCTTCGCCGCCGAGGCCGACGTCTTCGAGAGCGGCCACGGCCGGCTCGTCATCTGGGTGCGCAACGAATCGCCGATCGACGTTCTCACCCTCGGTGCCGACGCCCTCCTCGACCCTTCCGTGCGCCGCGTCGCGATCGCCAATCCCCTCCACGCCCCCTACGGCCGGGCTGCGGTGGCGCTCCTCGACCATCACGGGCTCCACGATCTCCTGAAAGAGAAGCTCGCCGTCGGCGAGAGCGCGGCGCAGGCGGCGCAGTACGTCGAGCGTGGCGCGGCGGAGGTGGGGATCCTGCCGATGGCTCTGGCGAAGGGGACGAGGCTCATGGAGCGCGGCCGCTTCTGGGCCGTGCCGGCCGATGCCCACCCGCCGATCCGCCACGGCGGCGCGATCCACGCCCGCGCCATCGACCGCGAAGCGACGGTGGCCTTCCGCGACTTTCTCCTCGCGCCGGCCGGCCGCGAGATTCTCGCGCGCTACGGGTTCGATTTCCCCGCGGTGCCGTGAAGGTGAGGATTCCAGCCTGTGGACGTCACCTCCGCCTGGCTCACGTTTTCGCTCGCCGCCACGACGACGCTCCTCCTCGCTGCCACGGGGCTGCCGCTGGCCTGGTGGCTCGCCGCACCACACGGCCGCGGCACCGGCCTCCGCGGTCTCGTCGAGGCGGTCTGCACGCTGCCACTGGTGCTCCCGCCGACCGTGGCCGGCTTCTTTCTCCTCGTGGTCACCGCCCCAGAAAGCGTCCTCGGCCGACTCTGGGGCAGACTCATCGGGGGCACGCTCCCGTTCACCTTCAGCGGCATCCTCCTCGCCGCCGTCCTCATGAATCTCCCCTACGCGATCGGCCCGTTCACGGCGGCCTTTGCCGCGCTCGACCGCCGGCTCGTCGAGGCCTCCTGGTGCCTCGGTGAGTCGCGCACCGCGACGATGCTCCGCGTCGTCCTCCCCGCCTGCTGGCCGGGCATCGTCACCGGTCTGGTGATGACCTTTGCCCACGTCGTCGGGGAGTTCGGCGTCGTCCTCATGATCGGTGGCAACATTCCCGGCGTCACCCGCACCCTCTCGGTGGCGCTCTACGACGACGTCCAGGCGCTCGATCATGAGGCTGCCGCACGGACGGCCGCCGTGCTCGTCGCCGTGGCGCTTCTGACGCTCGTCACCGTGCAGCGGCTCGCGCGGCGGCCGGCGGAGAAGGGGACGGCCCGATGAGCGCGCCCCGGCCCCGTCTCACCGCCGCCTTCACCGTCCGCCACCGCTCCGGCACGACGATCGACGGCGCCGTCGAGGTCGGCAGCGGCGTCGTCGTCCTCTACGGCCCCTCGGGCTGCGGCAAGACGACGGTCCTCCGGGCACTCGCCGGCCTCGATCGCCCGGCGACGGGGCGGATCGTGTTCGACGGCGAGGCATGGTTCGACGCCGACCGGGGCATCGACCGGCCGCCCCAGGCCCGCGATGTCGGGATGCTCGGCCAGGATCTCGCCCTCTTCCCCTGGCTCGACGTTGCCGGGAACGTCGGCTATGCCCTCCGTCGCCTCGCCGCAGCCACGCGCGCCGAGCGCGTCGCCGAGGCGCTGCGTCGCTTCGATCTCGAGAGCCTCGCGCGGCGGATGCCGGCGACGCTCTCCGGTGGCCAGCAGCAGCGCGTGGCGCTCGCGCGGGCGCTGGTGCGTCAGCCGAGGCTCCTCCTTCTCGACGAGCCCCTCTCGGCGCTCGACGGAGCGCTCCGCGCCCGCTTGAGGCCGGCCCTGCGACGCTGGCTCGTCGAGACGGGATTGCCGGTCGTCCTCGTCACCCACGACCACACCGAGGCCCTGGCCCTCGGCGATTGCATCGTCGTCATGGAGGAGGGGAAGGTGCTCCAGACGGGAACGGTCGCCGAGGTCTTCAGCCGTCCGGCCGAAGCGCGTGTGGCGCGGATCGTCGGCACCGAGTCGATCCTCTGCGGCGAGGTGATCGAGGTCGAAGGGGGGCTGGCGACGGTCGATGTCGGCGGCGTGCGGCTCACCGCCGTGGCCCTCCCCCACGATGGCCGGCTCGTCCATGTCTGCCTCCGCGCCGAGGAGGTCGTCCTCCTCCGGCATGCCGACGGGGGCGTGAGCGCCCGCAACCGCTTCCCCGCCACGGTGCGCTTCGTCGTTCCCGAGGGGCCGCTTGTCCGCGTCGGTCTCGATGCCGGCTTCGAACTCACGGCGCTGGTCACCCGCGCGGCTGCCGAGGAGCTCGCCCTCTCCCCCGGGGAGCGATTGTTTGCGGCGGTGAAGGTGCCGGCGGTCCATCTCGTGCCCCGGTAGGCTTGCCTGCCTCCGCCTGGCGGTGTTTCAACCACGATCCCCCGGTGACTATCATGGTTGGTTCCAGCGCCGTCCGGGTGGAGCGGTGCGCTGACCGCTTCCGACCTGTCGGTCGGAATTGGCCCCCCCTGTCGCAATCCTGTCGCCCCCCTGTCGCCCCCTGTCGAGAGCGCCTCCCATGTCGTTCCGTCCTGCTGCCGCGATCCTCCTTGGCTCCCTCCTCATGCTCCCCGGCTCGGGCCTCGGCTTTGCGGCCGCCGCCGAACGCTGGGAGCAGCTTCCCGAGAAGCAGCCCGCCGGCACCGCCGCCGCCGAGGTTCCCGCGGTGAAGAAGGGGCTCGCCGACTGGATCTGGGGCCCGAGCGACGACGGTGACTACCGACTCTCGAAGACGTTTGCCGGCGGGGCCCGCAAGGGGATCGTCACCGCCACGGCCGACAACCGGATGACGCTCCTGCTCAATGGCAAGGAGATCGCCAAGGGGAATTCCTGGGAAAACCCCGTCGCCGTCGACCTCACGAAGGATCTCAAGGCCGGCGATAACGAATTGGTCGCCATCGTCGGCAATGAAGGGGGCCCGGCCGGATTCTCCTGCCGGATCGTCCTCACCGCTGCCGACGGCAGCGAGCGGGTGATCGCCACCGATGGCACGTGGAAGGGGGCCGCCGCCGGCAAGCCGACCGAGGCGGTCGCCGTCCGTGTCGTCGCCAAGGCAGGGGAGGGCCCGTGGAAAGATGCCCTCGCCGGCGAAGCGAGGGCCGCCACCGCGCAGCCGTTCAATCTCCTCCCCGGCTTCCAGGTCGAAAAGCTCTTCACCGTGCCGCAAGCCGAACTCGGCTCGTGGGTCTGCATCACGACCGATCCCAAGGGGCGGCTGATCGCCAGCGACCAGGGGGACAAGGGGCTCGTGCGGATCACGCCGGCGCCGCTCGACGGCTCGAAGCCGACGGTCGTGGAAAAAATCCCGGTCGCGCTCTCCGGCGCCCAGGGGCTCCTGTGGGCCTTCGACGCCCTCTATGTCGTCTGCAACGGTGGCCCCGGCAGCGGCCTCTACCGGGCGACCGATTCCAACGGCGATGACATCCTCGACCATGTCGAGAAGCTCCGCGCCTTCGAAGGCGGCGGCGAGCACGGCCCCCACAACATCTGCCTTTCTCCCGATGGCAAGAAGCTGTTCATCGTCTGCGGCAACCACACCCTCCCGCCGTTCGCCGTGAAGAACGTCACCGAGCCGCAGACACTCGGCGGCATCCGCCCCAACCAGCGCCGCGTCGAGCTTCCCCCGGAGGCGTCGAGCCGCCTCCCCGCCAACTGGGACGAGGATCTTCTCATCACGCGTCTCTGGGATGCCAACGGCCACGCCGTCGGGATTCTCGCGCCGGGCGGCTATGTCGTCAGCACCGATCCCGAGGGGAAGACATGGGAGCTGTGGACCGGTGGCTACCGCAATCCCTACGACTTCGCCTTCAACGCCGACGGCGAGATGTTCGTCTACGACGCCGACATGGAGTGGGATTTCGGGTCGCCGTGGTATCGGCCGACGCGCGTCAATCATGCCACCAGTGGTAGCGAGCTCGGCTGGCGCTCCGGCGCCGGCAAGTGGTCGCCGGCACTGCCGGACAGCCTTCCGGCGCTTGTCGACATCGGCCCCGGCTCGCCGGTCGGCGCGTCGTTCGGCTACGGTGCGAAGTTCCCTGCCAAGTACCAAAAGGCCTTCTTTGTCTGTGACTGGACGTTCGGGACGATGTACGCGATCCACCTCACGCCCGACGGCTCGACCTACAAAGGGGAGAAGGAGGAGTTCGTCTCGCGGACGCCGCTCCCGCTGACCGACATGACGATCGGCAAGGATGGCGCCGTCTACTTCACCGTCGGTGGCCGTGGCGGCCAGGGTGAGCTTTACCGGGTGACCTACGCCGGCAAGGAATCGACCGCCCCGGTCGACGCGAAGTCGACCGCCGGCGCCGAGAGCCGCAAGGCCCGCCAGGCCCTCGAGGCGTTTCATGCCAAGGGTGCCGACACGAAGGCGGCCGTCGCCGCGGCGCTCCCGCAGCTTGCCAATCCCGACCGCTTCCTCCGCTACGCCGCCAGGATCGCACTCGAGCACCAGCCTCTCGAGGCCTGGGCCAACCAGGCGCTCACGAGTTCCAGTCCGATCGCCCGGATCCACGCGGCGATCGCCGTCGCCCGCCAGGGGGAGCCGGCGATGCAGCCAATGGTGCTTTCCACGCTCGATGGCGTCGACGTCACGAAGCTCGACACGGCCGGGAAGATCGATCTCGTCCGCGCCTACGAGCTCGCGATGATCCGGCTCGGCGACCCGCCGGCCGAGGCGAAGGGGAAGATCGCCGCCCAGCTCGCGCCGCTGTTTCCCTCCGGATCGTTCGATCTCGACCGCGAGCTTTCGAGCGTGCTCGTCGCCGTGCGGGCCCCGGGGATCGTGACGAAGCTCGTCAGCCTCATGGCGGAGCCGTCGACGTCGGCCGGCGCCACCAACCTCGCCCCCAACGAAGACGAGCTGCGCCAGCTGATCACGCGGAATGCCGGCTACGGCAGCTCCGTCCGCGAGGCCCTCGAGAAGCGCAGCGACCTCCTCCAGGTCCACTTCGCGTATGTCCTCCGGACGGTGAACGACAAGGACGCCTGGACGCTCGACGACCGCAAGGGCTACCACGGCTGGTTCAACCGTGCCCAGCAGTGGGCCGGCGGCGCGAGCTTCCGGAAGTTCCTCGTCAACATCGAGAACGACAGCCTCGTCGGCCTCTCCGAGAACGACAAGCTGGCGCTCGAGACCATCGGCGCCCGCAAGGCCTACGTGCCGCCGCCGCTGCCGAAGCCGGTGGGCCCGGGGAAGGCCTGGACGGTCGACGACGTCCTCGCCGCGTCGGAGAAGGGGCTCGCCTCGGGGCGAGACTTCGAAGGGGGCAAGCGGACCTTCGCGGCGGCCCGGTGCGTCGTCTGCCACCGCTTCGGCGACGACGGTGGCTCGACCGGCCCCGATCTCACCCAGGCCGGTGGGCGTTTTCAGCTCAAGGACATGGTCGAAGCGATGGTGGTCCCGAGCAAGGTGATCTCCGACCAGTACAAGGGGAGCATCGTCACGACTCAGGGGGGGAAGGCCCACACCGGCCGGATCGTTCATGAGTCGCCGGAGAAGATCGTCATCGTCACCGATCCGGAGGATGCGACGAAGTTCGTCGAGATCACCCGCGGAGAGATCGACGAGATCATCCCGGCGGCGGAGTCGCTGATGCCCAAGGGGCTCCTCGATAGCTTGAACGAACAAGAGGTCCTCGACCTCCTCGCCTACACGCTCTCGCGGGGAAACCAGAACGATGCCCGTTTCAAGAAGTAGGTTTGCCGCGACAGCGTTCTACGGCGCCGTCGTGACGTTGGTCACCGGCCCCGTCGTCGCGGTCGACTTCTCCCACGAGGTCGTCCCGATCCTCCGGGCCAAGTGTGGCAAGTGCCACACCGGCTCGCAGCGGCAGGGGGGCTTCTCGCTCAACGACCGGGAGACGACCCTCGCCGGCGGTGATTCAGGCACGCCCGGCCTCGTGGCCGGCGATGCCGCCGGGAGCGAACTGATCCGTCGGATCACCAGCACCGATCCCGACCTCCGCATGCCGAGCGAAGGGGAAGCGCTCCCGGCGGAAGCGGTCGCGATTCTGACGCGCTGGGTCGAGGCGAAGGCGCCGTGGGAAGATGGCTTCTCATTTGCCGGGAACACCTACGAAGCCCCCTTGAAGCTCCGTCACGTGGAATTGCCACCGCCCCACGACGGCCGAGTCCATCCGCTCGATCGGCTCGTCGACGCCTACCACGAGGCGAAGGGGGTGCCGACGCCGCCACGCTGCGACGACGCCACGTTTGTCCGCCGCGTGAGCCTCGATCTCGTCGGGCTCCTTCCTTCCCCGGAGGACGTCGACGCCTTCTGTGCCGACACCGATCCGGGCAAGCGTGCCAAGAAGGTCCGCGAACTTCTCGACGACGATCTCGCTCGGGCCGAGCATTGGATGACGTTCTGGAACGATCTTCTCCGCAACGACTACACCGGCACCGGCTTCATCACCGGTGGCCGCAAGCAGATCACCCCCTGGCTCCACCGCGCCCTCGTCGACAACATCCCCTACGACCGCTTCGTCCGCGAGCTCGTGGCCCCCTCCGACGCCTCGCGCGGCTTCATCGACGGGATCGTGTGGCGCGGTGAGGTCAATTCGAGCCAGACCGTGCCGATCCAGTTCGCGCAGAACGTCGGGCAGACGTTCCTGGGGATCAATCTCAAGTGCGCAAGCTGCCACGACAGCTTCGTCGACCGCTGGAAGCTCCAAGAGACCTACGATCTGGCGGCGGTGATGGCCCCCGACAGGCTCGAGCTCTTCCGCTGCGACAAGGCGACCGGCGCGTTCGCGAGCCCTGGCTGGCCATTCAAGGAGCTCGGGGCGATCGACGGCGCCAAGCCGCCGGCCGAGCGGCTCGAGCAGCTCGCACGCCTCATGACCGACCCGGGCAACGGCTGGCTGTCGCGGAATCTCGTCAACCGGATCTGGGCAAAGCTCCTGGGCCGCGGGCTCGTCCATCCGGTCGACGCCCTGCGGACGAGGCCCTGGAACGAAGACCTCCTCGACTGGCTCGCCGCCGATTTCGTTGCCTCGGGCTACGACACGAAGCATCTCCTCTGGACCATCTGCACCTCCGAGGCCTACGGGGCCGTGACCCCGAGCGTCGAGGGGCAGCCCGATGGAAAAGACTTCGTTTTCCACGGCCCCCTGCCGCGGCGGATGACCGCCGAGCAGTTCACCGACGCGCTCTGGCAGCTGACGGGTGCGGCGCCGCCCAAGCCCGATGCCGACGTCGCGCGCGGGAAGCCCGATCCGGTGGCGCCGCGGCCGCTTCCACCTCGCGCCCAGTGGATCTGGAACAACCAAGCGGCCGCCTCGCCCCCCGGTGAGAGGCTCGCCTTCCGGGCCCGGATCGATCTCCTCGATCCCGTGACCCACGCCGTGGCCGTCGCGACCGCCGACAACGAGGTGACGATGTGGATCAACGGCACGAAGGTCGGCCACTCGGCCGACTGGGGCAAGCCGTTTGCCGAGCCGATCAGCAGCGCTTTGAAGCGGGGCGGCAACGAGGTCCTCGTCGTGGCGGCCAACGCCGATGCCGGCGGTCCGGCGGCGCTCAAGGCCGAGATCCGTGCGATGCTCGCCGACGGCGGCGTTACCTGGATCTCCTCCGACGACTCCTGGGAATGGACGACGACCCTCCCCGATGGGGACGGCAAATGGCCCGGTGGTGCCGAGCCGAGCGATTGGCAGAAGGCGAGCGTCGTGGAGAACCAGGCCACCTGGGCCCCGAGCGATGCGGCGTTCGCCGACGGTGTGAGGGGGGCCGCAGGCCCCCAGCCGATGGTCCGTGCCGTCCTCGTGAAGTGCACGCCGCTCATGGCCTCCCTCGGCCGGCCGAACCGCGATCAGGTGGTGACGTCGCGCCCCACCGACCTCACCACCCTCGAAGCGATCCAACTCGCCAACGAGCAGGCGCTCTTCGAAACGTTTTCCGGCGGGGGGAGGCGGTGGCTCGCCGAGCGTGGGAATGCCCCAGGCACGCTTGCCCACTCGATCTTCAGGTCGGCCCTGGGGCGGCTCCCGACGCCCGCCGAAGCGACCGCCGCCAGCGAGATCCTCGGGGAATCCCCCACCGAGTCGTCGGTCGCCGACTGCCTGTGGGCCGTCGTCATGCTCCCCGAGTTTCAGCTCGTCCGCTGAGTCCCGGTTTTCCCGTCCGGAGATCCTTCCGATGCGACCCCGCCCTAGCCACCAAGCCCGCCGTGACTTCTTAAAAAGCCTGTCGGCCGCGGCGACCGCCACGCTTGCCCTGCCGCAGCCGCGGCTTCTGGCCGAGGCGGTGATCGAGCATCCCGGCGCAAAAGCGGACGCAATCATCGTTCTTTGGATGGCCGGCGGGATGGCCGCCCCCGACAACCTCGACCCGAAGAAATACAAGCCGTTCGAGAAGGGGCTCGCGGTCGCCGACTGCATCAGCACCTTTCCGGCGATCCCCACCGCGATCGACGGCGTGCAGATCTGCGAGGGGCTCGAGGGGGTCGCGAGCGTCCTCGATCGCGGCACGCTCATCCGCTCGCATGTCCAGCCCGATCTCGGCAGCATCCTCCACTCGCGCCATCAATATCACTGGCACACCGGCTACGTGCCGCCGCAGACGGTCGCCTGCCCGCACATCGGCGCCTGGATGGCGCGCGTCCTCGGGCCGCGCAATCCCACCATGCCGGCCTTCATCAATATCGGCCAGCGGCTCGAGGGGATCGGCGAGAACGAGGAGATCAAGGCCTTCACCACCCCCGGCTTCTTCGGGAGCGAGTTCGGCCCGATGAATCTCCCCTTCCCCGAGGAGGCGGCGCTCGCCGTCCGGCCGCCGAAGGGGATGGAGCCGGGGCGGTTTGCCGATCGCTACAAGCACTTCAAGAAGCTCGTCGCCGCAAACCCCGGGAATGAGTTCACGAGCGACTACCACCAGGAGTCGATGCTGCGGAGCCTGGAGAACGCCCACCGCCTCCTCTCGGCGAAGGAGCGCGAGGCCTTCGATATCACGCTCGAGCCGAAGGAGGTGGTGGAGCAGTACGACACCGGCCGCTTCGGCCGCGGCTGTCTCCTCGCCCGGCGGCTCGTCGAGAACGGCGCTCGGTATGTCGAGGTGACGACCGAATACATCCCCTTCGTCCATTGGGATACCCACGAGCGCGGCCACGAGACGGTCGACCGGATGCACAAGGAGATCGACCGCCCCATCGCCACGCTGATCCGCGATCTCGAGGC
>JBIIQL010000384.1:0-4230 GCA_044342095.1 Pirellulales bacterium | reverse complement strand
CGCTTCGCCCCCGACGGCCAGCGACTCTACATGAGCAATGTTCACGGATCGGTGAAGGTTTTCGCCGTGAGGGACGGTGTCGTGGCCCCCGCGCCTGCGATCCCGCTCCCCTCGACCGGCCTTGCCCAGCGTCAGGACGAGATTCCTGCCGGCTTGGCCTTGAGCCTCGATGGAAGTCGCCTCTACGTCTGTGGCAATCTCTCCAACCGCCTCCACGAGATCGACACTGGCAGCGGAGAGCATCTGCGATCCTTCGACGTCGGCGTGGCGCCGTTCGACGTGGTGGTCGTCGGTGGCAAGGCATTCGTCAGCAACTGGGGGGGGCGGCGTCCGGGCCCCGGCGACACCGTCGGCCCGGCCGGCAAGGGGACGGTAGTCCGGGTGGATCCCGTCCGGCATGTCGCCAGCGAGGGGAGCGTGACCATCGTCGACCTCGTCAGCGGGGCCGTCGCCGAGACCGTTGTCGGCCTGCACGCGTCGGCGCTTGCCGTCAGCCCCGACCAGCGACACGTCGTCTGCGCGAATGCCGGGGCGGATACCCTCTCGATCCTCGACGCGGCGACCGGCACGGTCGTGGGGACGGTGTGGACGAAGTCGACGCCGGCGGATCTGTTCGGGGCCCAACCGGGAGCGCTCGCCTTTTCCGCCGACGGCGAGCGGCTGTTCGTTTGCAACGGCGCCCAAAATGCCGTCGCCGTGGTCGCATGGGACCCGGACGACAAGGGGGAGACGAGGCTCGTCGGGTTGATCCCCGTGGGGTGGTATCCCTCCGGAGTCGCTTTCGACGCCGAGCGTGGTCAACTCGTCGTCGCCAACATGAAGGGGCTCCCCGGCACGCCGAAGAAGCATGCGGGCAGTGAGGGATTCAATTCCCACCACTACCACGGCAGTGTCTCGCTCGTTCCCCTGCCGGACGAAGAGACGCTCGACGTGTGGTCGGAGATCACGGCGCGGAACATGCGATCGGCGGCGATCAGCGAAGCCTTCCTTCCCCCCCGCGCCGACGCACCACCGCGGGCCGTGCCCGAACGGATCGGGGAGCCGAGTCTCATCGAGCACGTCGTCTATATCATCAAGGAGAATCGCACCTACGATCAGGTTCTCGGCGACCTCCCGCAAGGGAACGGCCGGCCGGATCTGTGCGTCTTCGGAGCGGACGTCACACCCAACCACCACGCCATCGCCAGCCGGTTCGTCCTTCTCGACAACGCCTACTGCTGCGGCATCCTCTCCGCGGACGGCCACAATTGGAGCACCTCGGCAGTCGCCAACGACTACATCGAACGGAGCTTCGCCGGCTTTCCGCGGAGCTACCCCGACGGCATGGGGGATGGCGAGTCAGACGCGCTGGCTTGGTCGTCGGCAGGATTCATCTGGGATCGGGCCCTCGAACATGGCCGGACGATCCGCAACTACGGCGAGTTCATGAAGCCGCGAGTACGGTGGAAGGATCCCGCCCGGGCTGGAACGCCCGATTTCAGTGCCTGTTTCCGGGCTTGGCGGGATGGGATCGACCGCGGCGACGTGATCTTCGCGTCGGAACCGGCGATCGAATCGATCCGGCCGTTCTCGCCCACGGAAGCGGTCGGGTGGGACATGAGCGTTCCCGACCAGTTCCGCGCCGATTTTTTCATCAAGGAACTGGCCGAGTTCGAGGCCCGCGGGGAATATCCGAATCTCGTCATCATCTGTCTGCCGAACGACCACACCAGCGGCACGGCGCCCAATTGTCCCACGCCCGAGGCCTGCATGGCCGACAACGATCTCGCCTTCGGGCGGATCGTCGAGGCGCTCTCACACAGCCGCTTTTGGCCGAAGATGGCGATCTTCGCGATCGAGGACGACCCGCAGGCCGGTTGGGACCACGTCAGCGGCTACCGAACGACCTGTTACGTGGCGAGCCCCTACGCCAGGCGGGGGACGGTCGTCGGCACGCAATACAACACGACGAGCGTTCTGCGGACGATCCACCAAATCCTCGGCATGCGTCCGATGAACCAGTTCGATGCGTCGGCGACTCCGATGTTCGACTGCTTCACCGACACCGCCGACGCCACGCCGTTCGATCACGTCGACGTCACGATCCCGCTCGATCGGATGAACGCCGTGCCACAGTCGATCAAAGACCCGCTGCTGCGGGAGGGCGCCGTCGCGAGTGCCGGCATGAACTTCGAGGAGGTCGACCGCGCCCCTGAAGATCTCCTCAACAGGATCCTCTGGCACGCCCGCAAGGGAAGCGGCACGCCCTATCCCGAATGGGCCGTGGGATCCGACGAGGATGACGAGGAGTGATTGGGCCGGTCATGGCCTGAAGGGCACGCCCCCCGTGGCGGGAGCGAGGAGACGAACGCCCACACCCCGGTCAGACCCCAGATGGCACCGCGGACGAGCACTTGGTAGGGGACATCCTTCAGCCAGCGTTCGGGCACGGCGAGGGACAAGAACATCAGTGCGGTGATCGCCAGGGAAACCCGGTCGCGGCGTCTGTCGGCCACGGCGAAGGCCGCGAGGAGCGTCGGCCAGAGCATGATGTAATCGTAATGGCGGTGGTAGAACGCCAACGCTCCGATCGCCGCGAACATCCCCGCCAGTGGGAGGAGGTCGACGCCCCCGAACTTTGCAAGTTTCCGGCGGGCGCCCAGGGTCACGGCGGCGATCGCCGCCAGGCCGATCCCGACAAGCTGCCGCTGCGAAAGTCCGGTCCAAGCGGCAATGGCCCGGGGAACGCCCCCGTCTCCATTGACCCTCAAGTCCGAACGGAAGAGCCAAAGATCGACGACCGCACGAATCGGCACCTCGGTCCATTCACAGGTCGCGAGGCTGAGGATGCCGAGCACGCCGACACCGCTGATCAGCCCATGGATGTTCCCTCCGAAGAGGAACAGGGGGGCGAAACAGAGGGCGATCTGCGGCTTGATCATCGCCAGGGCCCAACAGATGCCGGCGAGCGTGGGCTTCCCCCTGTCGAGCAGGATCATCGCTTGGGCGATCATTCCCATGGAGATGATGGAGAACTGCCCCAGTGCGAGGGCATTCCCGTTGCCGGCGATGCTGGCCGCGAGCGTGGCGGCGACGGCGGCGACGGCCGATCCGGACGTGGGTCTGAAACGACGCCAGGCGTAGAGCCCGATGACGATCAAGCCCGCCACGGAAAGACTTTCGATCATCACCCTTCCCTGGACGCGTTCCTCCGGCTCGAAGAATGGCACGAACAGGGGGAAGGCGTACGGGGGATAGACGCTGTAGACCCTCCGCCCCTCGGGATCGGCCTCGAGGGCGTGACACGGATAGACGCCGCGCCGGTACAGCGAGTATTCACGGAGCCGTTGCCCCATGTCGACGTCGCCGTCGCGCCAGGCATGACGAGCGCCGACAAGGAGGATGAAAATCGCGTAGGCGACGAGCACGGCCGCGGTGATCCGCAAGCCGCCATCGACGAGACCGAACCGGCGCGACTCCTTCGGACGGGCGGTGTCGGTCGGCGGGAGGGAGTTCAGGAGCACGAGAATCCCCCCGGCGATGACGACCGCTGATCGCATGGCCGAAAGGCGGCCAGAGACTGAACTCCAGGCCTCTCGCCCCCGTCACGATCGCGGCGCTGGCCGCCGGCGGTGGCGAGCCCGGTGGACGCCCCGCGGCGACAGCGACGCTACCGCCTGATGTCCCTCCCGGCAAGGAAGGGGGGGAAATCCGTCGCAATCCGCCGGCCCGGGCGAGTGCCCAGGGATCCCAGCGGTCGAACGCGGAGAGGGCCTCAGGCTGCCGGAGATCGTGGTGGCGCTGCTCGATCTCTGCCGGCGGGCTATATTCCGGCGGTCGATGGGGAGTTTGATGCCGACGACGGGAACCGTCGGCCCGTGGACATACGGGGCCCTTCCATGGATTGCCGACGACAGCGGTGGACGGCGAGGCGGAAGCGAACCGGGCGTCGTGCCCGTCTGCTGGTCGAGACCCTCGAGCGGCGCTTCGCCCTCGACGGGACAGGTCAACGTCCGTTCATCGATCTCGGGGCGAGCGATAACGTCGCGCTCGACCAACCGCGCGTGACCGTCGAGTTCGGCGACGCCTCGGGGCGTACGATCGGCCCAGACATCTTCAACAGCTGGCTCCTCGACACCGGGGCCAATACGATCCTCGCCTTTAAGACGGCCATCGACGACATGAACGAGTCCCCTCCCCCGTATCAGGTGGAGGGTTTGTTCAACGAGCTCGGCGTCGGTGGATCGCAAT
>JBIIQL010000383.1:0-4232 GCA_044342095.1 Pirellulales bacterium | reverse complement strand
GAATCACTCCGGAAAAAAGGAGAAAGGAAAATCTGTCTGGAGGGAGAAGGGACACCGAGGGACGGGCCGGCGGGGGGCTCACATCATGCCGCCCATGCCGCCCATGCCACCCATCCCGCCCATGCCACCGCCCATGCCGCCCATACCACCCATGCCGCCGCCCATACCGTGGTGATCGTGGCCCTCGCCACCATGCTCCTCCTCGGCCTTGGGGATCTCGGTGATCAGCGACTCGGTTGTGAGAAGGAGCGCGGCGACGCTGGCGGCGTTTTGGAGCGCTGTCCGCACCACCTTCGCCGGGTCGATGACCCCAGCGGCGACGAGGTCGCAGTACTCTTCCTTGTCGGCGTCGTAGCCGTCGTTCTTCCCCTTCATGTGGCGGACGCGATTGACCACCACCGGGCCATCGACGCCGGCGTTGGCGGCGATCGCCTCGAGCGGGTAGCGGAGGGAGTTCTTCACGATCGAGGCCCCGAGTTTCTCGTCCCCTTCGAGGTCGAGCTTCTCGATCGCCTTCTCGCTGCGGAGGAGAGCCACGCCACCACCCGGGACGATTCCCTCGGCGAGGGCCGCCTGCGTGGCGCTCTTGGCGTCCTCGATGAGGGCCTTGCGCTCCTTCATCTCGGTCTCCGTGGCCGCCCCGACATTGATCTGAGCGACACCACCGGCGAGCTTCGCGAGCCGCTCCTGAAGCTTCTCGCGGTCGTAATCGCTATCGGTGACCTCGATCTCGGCACGGATCTGGGCCGCCCGGCCGTCGATCGCCGACTTCGAGCCGGCCCCGCTGACGATCGTCGTGTTCTCGCTCTCGATGATCACCTTCTTCGCCCGACCGAGGTCGGTGAGCTTGACGGCGTCGAGGGCGATACCGAGATCCTTGAAGATCGCCTGGCCACCGGTGAGCACGGCCAGATCGCCCATGATCGCCTTGCGGCGGTCACCGTAGCCGGGGGCCTTCACGGCCACCGACTGGACGATGCCGCGGAGCTTGTTGACGACGAGCGTGGCCAGCGCCTCCCCCTCGACATCCTCGGCGATGATCACCAGCGGCTTGCCGGCCTTGCTGATCGCCTCGAGGAGCGGGACGAGATGCTTCGCCTGCGAGATCTTCTCCTCGAACAGGAGGATGTAGGGATTTTCGAACTCGCAGACCTGCGAATCGGCGTCGGTGACGAAGTGGGGCGAAAGGTAGCCGCGGTCGAACTGCATCCCCTCGACGACGTCGACGCTCGTCTCCGCCTGCTTCCCCTCCTCGACCGTGATCACGCCGTCCTTGCCGACCTTCAGGAACGCCTCGGAGAGGACGCTGCCGATCGTCGGATCGTTGTTGCCGGCGATCGTCGCGATCTGCATCAGCTCCTTCTTGTTCTTCTCGTTGATCGGCGTCGCCATGGCGAGGATCGCCTTCGAGACCGCCTCGACCGCCTTATGGATGCCCCGGGAGAGCGCCATCGGATCGGCGCCGGCGGCGATCATCTTCAGCCCTTCGCGGAAGATGGCCTCGGCGAGAACGGTGGCCGTCGTCGTGCCGTCACCGGCGACGTCGTTGGTCTTGCTGGCGGCTTCCTTGACGAGTTGGGCACCGAGATTCTCGTAGGGATCCTCGAGATCGATGTCCTCGGCGACGGTGACGCCGTCCTTGGTGACCTTGGGGGAGCCCCAACCCTTGTCGAGGACGGCATTGCGGCCGCGCGGACCGAGCGTGCTCTTCACGGCGCGGGCGAGCTTCGAGACGCCGGCGAGCAGCGGCTGGCGGGCTTCGTCGTCGAACACCATTTGCTTGGCCACGGGTCAGATCTCCTCTGGAAAGACTTGAAAACGTTCTGGGTGTACGGCTGGGGTCCGCCAGGGCCCCTTTTTTGGCAGCAGCGCCAGCGGACACCCCCTGGGAAAGCAACCCGCGTGCCGTCGTACGATCCCATGGAAAAAAGGTTCAAAAAAGGGTCTTTGCCCGCTGTTTTTCATCCCCCGCTCTCTGGCCATCAGGGGCCCGTTCCCATCGCCGCTGCCGTTTTGGCAGCGGGGCGGGAGGCGGTCGTTCAACGGGAGCGGGGGGCACCGGGGCTCCAATCGATCCCCGGCTCGAGGCCGCGAATGAAGCCGGCGAGGAGTTCGGCGGCGTGATCGAGGTCGTCGAGCGACACCGTTTCCACCGCCGAGTGCATGTAGCGATTGGGGATGCTCACCAGCGCCGTCGCCACCCCCGCGCGGGTCGTTTGGAGGACGTTGGCGTCGGTGGGGGTCGCCCGGCCGCTCGCCGAGAGCTGGAAGGGGATCGACTTGGCCTGCGCCGTGGCGAACAGCCGATCGACGACGTTGGGGTTCATGTTCGGCCCCCGGAATACGACCGGCCCCTTGCCGAGGCTGATCTCCCCCTCCGACTTCTTGTCGATCGTCGGGCAGTCGGTGGCGTGGGTGACGTCGACGGCGATCGCGACGTGCGGATCGACGCCATAGGCGCTCGTCTGGGCCCCGCGAAGGCCGATCTCCTCCTGAACCGTCGAGGCGACGTGGAGCGCACAGGCCAGAGGGCCCGCTTCGGCCGCGCGGCGGAAAGCCTCGAGCACCACCCACAGCCCCACTTTGTCGTCCATCGCCGGCGAGGCCAGAAGATTGTTGCGGAGCGGTTGGACGCGCAGTTCCACCGTCACGCAGTCGCCGATCCGAATCACCCCCTCGAGGTCTGCCTTGTCCCGAGCTCCGACGTCGATCCACAGATCCTTCATCTTTGGAACGACCTTCCGCTCCTCCTCGGTGAGGAGGTGGATCGGCTTGCGGGCAATGACGCCAGGCACCGGTCCGGCGCCCCCCCACACCACGACGCGCGAGCCGATCAGCTGCATCGGATCCCAGCCGCCGATCGGCTGCACCGAGCAATAGCCTTCGCCATCGATGTACTGGACGATAAGGCCGATCTGGTCGCAGTGCCCGGCGAGGAGCATCCGCAGCGGGGCGCCGGCATTCTTCACACCGATCACGTTGCCGTGGCAATCGGTCGAAACGCTGTCGGCGATGGGGCCCAGGTAGGAACGGACGAGGTCCTGCACCGGCCACTCGTAGCCGGACGGGCTGGGAGTGCCGAGAAGTCGAAAAAGGAAGTCGCGGGCAGAGTCTTTCACGTGGCGGGGGTCCTGCGGGCGATGAGGGGCGGGAGAGGTGGGAGCGATGGCGAAGGGGCATCCAGCCGCTGGATCGCCACCGGCAGGCTGTGTTGTACGGCATCGATCCCTCGGTCGGCGACCCGCCCCGCCCCCCACCCGCCCCGCCCCCCCCACCGACAGGATCGGCACGACCGGCAGATTCCCCCGCCGCCCGCCCTTTCCCCGGCCGGCACACGGGGGCGTCGTTGGTCGCGCCAAGCTACGCTCGGTACATTGCGAGGCTTCCCCTTTCCCGGAGCATTCCCCCCCATGGCTCACAATGGCTCGACCGAGCCGGTACGGATCGGCCTCGTCGGGCTCGGCACTGTCGGTTCCGGCGTGGTCCGGATCCTCGTCGACTCCGCCGACCACATCACCCGGCACGCCGGCCGACCGATCGAGGTCGCCGCCGCGGTCGTCCGTGACCCCGCCAAGGAGCGCGACTGCACGCTTCCGGCGATCCCGATCTCGACCGACATCGGCACGATCTCCCAGGATCCCTCGATCACGCTGGCCGCTCTCCTCGTCGGTGGCCTCGAGCCGGCCCGTTCGATGATGGTGGAGCTGCTCGAGAGCGGAAAGGACGTCGTCACCGCCAACAAGGCGCTCCTCGCCGAACACGGCCCGGAGCTGTTTGAGCTCGCCCGCCGGCTCGGCCGCTCGATCGCCTTCGAAGCGGCGGTCGCCGGCGGAATCCCGATCGTCGCCGCGATCGGAGAATGCCTCGCCGCCAACCGGATCGAGAGCATCCGCGGGATCTTGAACGGCACGAGCAACTTCATCCTCACCCGGATGGAGGAGGATGGCTCGAGCTACGCCGAGGCGCTCGCACTCGCGCAGGCCAAGGGCTTCGCCGAAGCCGATCCTTCCATGGACGTCGACGGCACCGATGCCACGCAGAAGCTCGCCATCCTCTCCCACCTCGCCTTCGGCGTCTGGGTTCCCTGGAAGGAGATTCCGCGGACCGGCATCGACACGGTCGACATCGACCTCATCCGCTACGCTGCGGAGCTCGGCTACCGGATCCGCCTCGTGGCGGTGGCCCGGCGGAGCAACGGCCGGCTGGCGATGCGCGTCGCACCGGCGCTGGTG
>JBIIQL010000382.1:0-4234 GCA_044342095.1 Pirellulales bacterium | reverse complement strand
TACGTCATCGAGGCCCGCGTCGACCAAGCCCGCGGACAGGTGCTGATCCGCTCGCGCGAATGGGTCGTCCGGCCGGCGCAGGAGTATCTCGGGGAGACGCCCGAAGAGGCACTCCGGCCCGGCTCGAAGTTCCAGCGCGTGATGGCGAACATCACCCCGGAGACGGCGGTGACGCTGTGGTGTTATCCCGACAGCTTCGAGGCCTTCCGGACCGTCCGCGAGGAGCTCCACCGCCGCGGCCTCCCCACCGCCGGGCGTCCGCTCCCCGAAGGGGCCCCGATCGGCGGCTCCGCCGACGGCAGCAAGTCGGTCGTGCAGTAGGCACGCAGGGCCGTGGATCCGGGGGCATGGTGCGCCAACTTCCCGATCACCCCGTCGCCCGATCAGCCGATCCGCACCGGGCCGACGGCGGGGTCAGCGAGCGGGTGACCATGGCCGCGGCGATGGCTTCGACGCGATGGTCGAGTGGCGGGTTTTTTTGTCGTTCGTCCACCGCCGGCCGGCGTTGAATCGGGCCACCGCCTCCAGCCTCAGTAATACTGCCTGATGTACCCGTAGGCCTTGTCGAAGAGTTCGGTCTCTTTGTGGAGCTGATACTGAAGGAGCGCCTGGCGGAGGGCCTGCTTCACGGCGCGCTCGCCGCCGCTGGTGCGCTGCCAGCCGTCGAAGCGGACCGGCTTCACGATCGCGTCGATGTCGGCTACCACGCGGGCGACGATGATCGGCGTCTTCTGGTTCCGCACCTCCTCGAAGAGCGCCGTGAGCGCCGCCTTGCCGCGGTCGGCATCGTCGGTCAACGGGACCTTCTCCTCGGCCTCCTTCTCGGCGGCCACGGTGTCCTTGGCCAGGGCGAGGAGCGCCTTGAGGAAGTCGACGCTCGCGAGCAGCCCGCGCTCGTGCCGGGCTTTCAGATCTTCGAGCCGCTCGGCGATTGCCCTGAACTTCGGGTCGTCCGACCGCTTCCGCAGCTTGTCGGCGAGCTTGATCTCGATCTCCCGTGCTTTCTTCCGCGGATCCCCCTTCCCCAGCATCTCCTCCACGAGATCGGCGTCCACGATGATCTCCTCCAGATCGTCCCGGATCGCCTCCACGTGAACGTTGCGGTGGATCAATTCGATCGTCTTCGGGCCGAGCGTGAGCCAGTAGAGCTTGCCGGTGCCGGTGGAGGGCTTCACCGACTCGAAGACCTTCGTGAGCCAGCGGTAGTCGGCCTCGTGGGCGTCGAGGATCGGATCTGGGGAGAGCGCCTCCCAGACCTTCATGAGATTGGTGAAGTCGAGCGCGAAGGCGTCGCGGGCTTCGTTCGTCGGGAGGCAATCCTGCGCGGCGAGCAGCCCTTCGAAGCCGCCAAGCGTCCGGTCGACCCCGGGGAAGTGCCCCAGGCACTTCTGCACGAGCCCCGGCAGCTTGCCCTTCAGCTCCTCGAAGTTCTTCACCGCCTGGCGGACGGAGAGATCGTCGAATTGCAGCGCCTGGGCCACGTCGTCGAAGACGCCGAGGTAGTCGACGATCAGGCCGTGGGTCTTCGTGTCGGCGTAGGTGCGGTTGGTGCGGCAGATCGCCTGGAGGAGCGTGTGGTCGCGGAGCGGCTTGTCGAGGTACATCGCCTGGAGGATCGGGGCGTCGAAGCCCGTCAGCAGCTTCGCCGTGACGACGAGGATCTTCAGAGGATCGGCCGGGTCGCGGAAGCGTTCGAGGAGCTTCTCCTCCGCGTCCCGGTCGCGGTCGTATCGCCGATAGGCCGCGAACTCCGGCCCCTTCTTCCCCGTCACTGAAATGACGACGTCGGAGGCCTCCGGGGGGAGCGCCTTGTCGAGCTCGGCCTTGTAGAGCAGGCACGACTCCTGGTCGAACGTCACCACCATCGCCTTGTGGCCGCTCGGCTCCACCTTCTCGCGGAAGTGCTGGACGATGTCGGCACAGATCCGCTCCACGCGCGAAGGCGCCTTCACGAGCACCGCCATCCGCGACACCTGCCGGGAGAGCGAGTCGCGCTCGAGATCGGAGAGCGACCCGGTCAGCTCGGCGAACTCTGCCGAGATCGTGTCGGTGTCGATGTGGAGGTCGACGAGCCTCGGCTCGAAGTGGAGCGGCAGCGTCGCCCCGTCGCGGATCGAATCCTCGAAGCCGTAGCGGGAGAGGTAGCCGTGCCGGTCCTCCTCCGCCCCGAACGCCGTGAAGGTGTTGCGCGAGGCCTTGTTGATCGGCGTGCCGGTGAGGCCGAAGAGAAACGCGTTGGGGAGCGCTCCCCGCATCTTCCGCCCCAGATCCCCCTCCTGCGTGCGGTGGGCCTCGTCGACCATGGCGACGATGTTCGCCCGGTCGTTGAGCACCCCCTCCGCCTCCCCGAACTTGAAGATCGTGGTGATGATGATCTTCCGAGTGTCCTGCTTGAGGAGGCGCTGCAATTCCTCGCGCGAGTCGGTCTTCACGAGGTTCGGAATGTCGCTGGCATGGAACGTCCCCGAGATCTGCGTGTCGAGGTCGATCCGATCGACGATCACGAGCACCGTCGGGTTCTTGAGCTGCGGGGCGTTTCGCAGCTTCTGGGCCGCGAACACCATCAGGAGCGACTTCCCCGACCCTTGGAAATGCCAGATCAGCCCCTTCTTCGGGCTCCCGGCGATGACCCGGTTGACGATCAGGTTCGTCGCTTCGTACTGCTGGTAGCGGCAGATCCGCTTGATCCGCCGTTTCTTCGAGTCGGTGGCGAAGAGGGTGAAGTTCGCAAGGATGTCGAGCACGGTGGACGGCTGAAGCAGGCTCTTGGCCGCGGCCTCGACGCCCGCGAGCGGGCTTATCGCCTCCGGCTCCTCGTCGAGCCGCCACGGGCCCCAGTCCTTGAGCGGGAGCCTGAGCGAGCCGTAGCGGAGATCCTTCCCCTCGGTGGCCACCGAGAAGACGTTCGACACGAACAATTCCGGCGCGTCGGCCTCGTAGCGCTGGATCTGGTGCGCCCCGTCGACCCAGCTCACGCTCGAGCGGACCGGCGTCTTCGCTTCGATCACCACCAGGGGAAATCCGTTGACGAGCAACACGAGATCGAGCCGCTGCGTCGTCGCCCCGGCCCGGAAGGAATATTGCGTCGTGAGGACGTAGTGGTTGTTGGCGGGGTTGTCGAAGTCGACGAGGCGTACGGCGACATGCTCGTGGTTCGGCCCGAAGGGCATCGATCGCTCGCCGCGGAGCCAGCCGGAAAACTCCTCGTTGCTCTTGATCGGGCCGTCGGCCCGCACCGCCTGCTGGATCGCCCGCAGCTTGTAAAGCACCTCCTCGGCCCGGTCGGGGCTCACGGCGATCTCCGGATTGAGCCGCACGAGCGCCTCGACGACGAACGGCTCCACCCACGGCTCGTGATGCTGCCGCGGCAGATTCGCCGCGTCGATCCGATGCCATCCGACGCCGACGACTGCCTTTTTCTTGCGCGCGAGGCCCGGCCCGCAGGCCGTGACGGTGTCCGGGCCGGCGAGGGCTCGGGCGAGGAGGGCTTCGATGGTGGAGGCTTCGGTGAAGGTCATGGCATCGACAATGCATTCTTCATGGTAACGCCACGCAGGAGTCGAAGTTCTCTGCTCCGGTCTACGAACGCTTCGACTGCGTCAGATGCATTCTCGGTGAGTTGAGAAAGCGAGTCGCGTTCAGGGACGGACAGGTTCGCGATGCATATCGATGCCACAGTAGTGGCGCTGATGCTCGGCATGATCGATCCCTGTGATTTGCTTCGAAGGTATTTTACGGTCGTCTCTGCGCTAATGGCGTAGTAGATGCTGGTCCCCTGATCAGGATCGGCTGGGCGTACTCTGATGGATCCCGTCCCGCATATGGCAGGGCAATCGGCTGGCGTAACCAATGCACGACGGTCGAGTTCTCCTCTCCGCGGTAAGAGCACATCGCCGGGGAGTAGGGCGTATTGAGCCATTTCGCGGGCTTTTTCCGCAGTTATTCTCGCGATTCGCGATGTGTTGATTCGACAATCAACCATGTCCGCAGGCATTACGACCGGTATTCCGGTTGGATCGTTGCAG
The DNA here is from genome assembly GCA_044342095.1 of Pirellulales bacterium. Classification (GTDB taxonomy): domain Bacteria; phylum Planctomycetota; class Planctomycetia; order Pirellulales; family UBA1268; genus QWOP01. Next base: position 209 of record JBIIQL010000382.1, on the reverse strand, counting down.
TAGTCGTGCTGGTGCAATTGCGAGCCGAATGGGCCAGTTGTGATACCACGTTTTTTTGCACACAGGTCGCGTAACTGAATGGTGCATTCGCGAGATTCAGGCACGAATGATTCAAGAAGCCGCTTCAGTAGTCTGCGTCCGCGATGTTCGCCATCGGTGAACACCTCAAGAGTCCGATCGATAGCTGAGACGAGTTGGGCGACCCGTTC
>JBIIQL010000381.1:0-4236 GCA_044342095.1 Pirellulales bacterium | reverse complement strand
GCCTGCGACTATTCCCAAGGCGCCGAAATCGTTCGCCGCTGCCGCGAGGCCGGGATCCGCCTCGTCGTCAATCAAAACATGCGCTACGACCATGCCGTCCGCGCTTGTGGCGATCTCCTCGCCCGCGGCGTGCTCGGGGCGCCGGTGCTCGCCACGATCGAGATGCGGGCGATCCCCCACTGGATGCCCTGGCAGGAGCGGCAGGGCTGGGTGACGCTGCGGATCATGTCGATCCACCACTTCGACACCTTCCGGAGCTGGTTCGGCTCGCCGCGGCGCGTGTTCACGAGCGTGCGCAGCGATCCGCGCACGGCCGAGAAGTTTGCCCACGATGACGGCATCTGTCTGTCGGTCCTCGAATACGACTCCGGGCTTCGCTGCTCGTCGCTCGAGGATGTCTGGGCGGGGCCGGCCCGCGAGGGGGCCGAGTCGGATTGCTTCGTGCGCTTCCGGGTCGAGGGGACGCACGGCATGGCGCTGGGGACGGTCGGCTGGCCACGCTATCCGGAAAAGTCCCCCTCGACACTCGATTGGACGACGAGCCGCGCCGAGCATGGCGCGGGGGTGTGGCACCGGCCGCGCTGGGATGAGGCCTGGTTTCCCGATGCCTTCATCGGCCCGATGGCCGAGCTGCTCCGCGACCTCGAGGGAACAAGCCCGGCGGTGGCGACCGGTGAGGAGAATCTCGGCACTCTTGCGCTCGTCGACGCGGCCTACGTTTCGGCGCGAGAACACCGGGCGGTGGAACTGGCCGAGATCGTCGCCGCGGCGGGAGCGTGAACGATGGGGCACATCGGGCGGGCGATCGTCGTCGGCTGTCTTTTTACGCTCGGGCTGCGATCAGCGCGAGCCTTCGCCGAGCCGCCGGCCGCCGTCGGGCCAACCGTGAGCTATTCGCGCGATGTCCTCCCGATCCTCGCTGCCAATTGCTTCGCCTGCCATGGCTTCGACCCCCGCGCCCGCCAGGCGGGCTTGCGCCTCGACGAGCCGGCCGGGGCCGTGGCGCTGCTCGACTCGGGGCATGTGGCCATTCTGCCTGGCGACGTCGCCGCCAGTGGCCTTGTCGCCCGGATCGAGAGCACCGATGCAAGCACCGTGATGCCGCCGCCGGAGACCGGCAAGCAGCTTTCCGATCGCGACAAGCGTGTCCTTGCCGACTGGATCGCAGCCGGCGCTCCCTATGAGCCCCACTGGGCGTTTACGGCACCGGTGCCGGCGTCTCCACCGGAGGTCGAGGGGATCGGGCATCCGATTGACCGGTTCCTTGTGGCGGCGCTGGCCGAATCGGGGCTCGAGCCGGCGCCGCCTGCTCCCCCCGAGACACTCCTCCGCCGCGTCAGCCTCGATCTCACCGGCCTCCCGCCGACGGTGCAGGAGCTCGACGAGTTTCTCGCCGCCGACGCCGCCGATCCGGAGAAGGCTTGGGAAGCGGCGGTCGATCGGCTCCTCGCGAGTCCGCACTACGGCGAACGGCAGGCGCGGCTGTGGCTCGATCAGGCCCGCTATGCCGACAGCAACGGCTACTCGATCGATGCCCCGCGCGAGATCTGGCGGTGGCGCGACTGGGTCGTCGACGCCTACAATCGCGATCTCCCCTTCGATCGCTTCACGATCCATCAACTCGCCGGCGATCTCCTTCCCGACGCCACCGACGAGGCGCGGATCGCCACCGGCTTCCATCGCAACACGCAGATCAACGAAGAGGGGGGGATCGACAAGGAGCAGTTCCGGATCGATGCCGTCTTCGATCGGGTGGCGACGACGGGGAGCGTGTGGCTCGGTCTTTCGATCGGCTGTGCCCAGTGCCACGATCACAAGTTCGATCCGGTCAGCCAGGTCGACTACTACCGGCTGTTCGCCTTCTTCAACAACCAGGCCGACGCCAAGCTCAAGGTCACCGACCCCCACGTCGACATGGCGGGCGTCACTGCCGCCCGCGACGCCGCCCGCGCCGAGGTCCATGCCTACGTCGAGGCCCGTGCCGAGGCGCTCGCCGTCTGGGAGGCGGGGCTCAACGACGATGCTAAAAAGCTCCTCGATGCCGAGCGGACGAAGGCCCTCGCCACGCCGGAAGCGGATCGTTCCCCCGATCAGCGGCGGATCCTGTTTCATGCCGGCCTGGGGGCCAACCATCAGGAGTTTCGCCGCCTCAACGAGCGCTATCTCGATCTCCAAGGCAAGGTGACGGGGGGGCCGACGACGCTCGTCCTGGCCGAATTACCGACCCCGCGGCGGACGACGCGGTTCGTCCAGGGGGATTTCACCCGCCCCGCCGAGGAGGTCGCCCCCGGCACGCCGGCGATCCTGCCGCCGCTGGCGACAACAGCCGCTCCCCCCAACCGGCTCGACCTCGCCCGTTGGCTCGTGGCGCCGGGGCATCCGCTCACCGGCCGGGTGCTCGTCAACCGGGCCTGGCAGCAGTTCTTCGGGCAAGGGCTTGTCGAGACCGATGCCGACTTCGGCCTCATGGGCACGCCGCCGAGCCATCCCCTCCTTCTCGACTGGCTCGCCCTCGAGGTGGAGCGGCAGGGGTGGAGCCTGAAGCGCCTCCACCGGCTGATCGTGACGTCACGGGCCTACCGGCAAAGCTCGTTCGTCACGCCGCGTCACGCCGAACTCGATCCCCACAATCGGCTCGTCGCCCGGCAGGCCCGGCTGCGGCTCGATGCGGAGCTCGTTCGCGACGTGGCGCTGGTCGCCTCAGGCGTCTTCTCACCTCTCCTCGGCGGTCCGCCGGTCTATCCGCCGATTCCCGCCGGGGCGACGGCCGTTGGCCAAGTGAAGCGGGACTGGCCGACGAGCACCGGCGCCGATCGCCACCGCCGCGGGCTCTACACCTTCCTCTACCGGGCCTCGCCGCCGCCGAGCCTCGCCGTCTTCGACGCCCCCGACGGCTATCAGTCGTGCACCCGCCGCGGCCGCAGCAACACCCCGCTCCAGGCGCTGACGCTCTTGAACGACCTCGCCTTCGTGGAATGTGCCGACGCGCTTGCCGCCGTGGTGGCCCACGATGGCCCGGCCGTCGCCTTTCGGCGCTGCACGGGGAGGCATCCCAGCCTCGAGGAGCTGGCGGTCCTCGTCCCCCTCGATCCGCGCGACGCCGCGCGGGTGCTTTTGAATCTCGACGAAACGGTGACCCGCGAATGATCGTTGTCGCGGTCAGCTGTGATCCGGTTTTGATCCTGTTGTGATTCGGGAACGCCCCATGTCTCACCATCATCCCGTCTCCGATAGCACGCTCCTCGACGAGACGCGGCGTCACCTCTTTGCCCGGTGCGGGGTTGGCGTCGGAGCGATGGCGCTCGGGGCCTTGCTTGCTGGCGAGGGACGCGGCGCGGGGGAAGGGGCCGGCGGGCCCTTGGGTCTGCCCGGCCTTCCCGGTCTGCCGCACTTTGTCCCTAAGGCGAAGCGGGTGATTCATCTGTTCATGGCGGGGGGGCCTTCGCAGCTCGATCTCTTCGACTACAAGCCGGAGCTTGCGCGCCGCGACGGCCAGCCGATCCCGGAGAGCTTCGTGGCCGGGAAGCGGTTTGCGTTCATGAACGAAAGCCATCGCACCGATCTCCTCGGGTCGAAGCGGTCGTTCCGCCAGCGCGGGGAGTCGGGGATGTGGATCGGTGATCTCCTCCCGCACCTCGGTGGAATCGCCGATCGGCTCTGTTTTGTCCGCAGTTGCTCGACCGATCTGTTCAACCACGCACCGGCGAAGCTGTTCATGAACACCGGCACCGGCCGGTTCGGGCATCCGTCGGTCGGCTCGTGGGTGACCTATGGCCTGGGGAGTGAGAGCACCGATCTCCCTGGCTTCGTCGTTCTCCAGAGCGGCCCGCGCGGGCCCCGGGGCGGGGCGGTGCTGTGGGGGAGCGGGATGCTGCCGAGTGCCTATCAGGGGGTGCCGCTGCGCAACCGCGGCGAGCCGATCCTCAATCTCTCGAGCCCCGAGGGAGTAAACACTGCGAGACAGCGGGGCGTCGTCGACGCCGTCGGTCGGCTCAACCGGCAGCGGCTCGCGGTCACCGGCGACGGCGAGATCGCCACGCGGATCGCCGCCTACGAGATGGCCTTCCGGATGCAGTCGAGCGCCCCGGACCTTGTCGACTTGCGCCATGAGTCGGCCGATACCCTCGCCCTCTACGGCATCGCCGATCCTGGTGAATCGACCTTCGCCCGCAACTGTCTCCTCGCCCGCCGGCTCGTCGAGCGGGGAGTGCGCTACGTGCAGCTCTGGCACACCAA
>JBIIQL010000380.1:0-4249 GCA_044342095.1 Pirellulales bacterium | reverse complement strand
GAAGGCGTGGTCGATCATCCAGTCGTTGTAGACCGTGGCGTGGGGATGCGCCTTCTCGAACGGATCGCGGCGGAGGTTGAAGAGGAGCGGAATCCGCAGTTCGATGAACGGCTCACGCCACACCTCGAGTGCCACCCCGCGGTTCTCGAGGAACACGGCCTTCCAGTCGTCATAGCGGATCGCCACGATCTGGCCGTCGTCGTTGACGTAGAAGAACTCGCTGCGCGGCGAGGCCTCGACCTTCCCCGACAGATACGCCGTCTGGTCGTAGCCGTCGATGGCGTTGCGGTACTTCCGGCCATTGAGTTCGACCCCTTCGGCGAGCTTCGCCTTGATGTCGGGGGCCCCGGCAGCGGCGGCGAACGTCGGCAGCCAGTCCTCGTGCGAGACGATCCCATTGACGGTGGTGCCGGCGGGGAACTTCCCCGGCCAACGAACGAAGGCCGGCACCCGGTAGGCACCTTCCCAGTTGGAGTTCTTCTCGCTGCGGAAGGGCGTCGTGGCCGCGTCGGGCCAGGTGTTGAAGTGGGGGCCGTTGTCGGTGGAGTAGAGAACGATCGTGTCGTCGGCGAGGCCGAGGTCGTCGAGGGCCTTGAGGAGCTCGCCGACATGGCCGTCGTGCTCCACCATGCCGTCGCCGTACTCATCCTGCCCCGACTTCCCGACGCTCGCTTCCTTGATGTGGGTGCGGAAGTGCATCCGCGTGGCGTTCCACCAGCAGAAGAACGGCTCGCCCCCCTTTGACTGCCGAGCGATGAAGTCCTTGGCGGCGGCGACGGTTTCCTCGTCGATCGTCTCCATCCGCTTCTTCGTGAGCGGACCGGTGTTCTCGATCGACTGCCCCCCCTTGCCGTCGGCCTTGCACTTGAGCACGCCGCGGGGCCCGTAGGTCTCGCGGAAGGTTTTGCCGTTGGCAAGCTTCCTGTCGCCCGGGTAGTCGCGGTGTTCCGGCTCCTCTTCGGCGTTGAGGTGATAGAGATTGCCGAAGAACTCGTCGAAGCCGTGCATCGTGGGGAGATGCTCGTCGCGGTCTCCCTGATGATTCTTGCCGAATTGGCCGGTGGCGTAGCCCTGCGCCTTGAGGACGGTGGCGATCGTCACGTCGGTCTTCTGCCAGCCCTCTTTGGCGCCGGGAAGGCCGACCTTCGTCATTCCGGTGCGGACCGGAACGTTGCCGCCAAGGAAGGCCGCCCGGCCTGCGGTGCAGCTCTGCTGGCCGTAGTAGTCGGTGAACGAGACACCCTCGCGGGCGATCCGGTCGATATTCGGCGTCTTGTAGCCCATCATGCCGCGGTTGTTGTGGCTGATGTTCCAGGTGCCGATGTCGTCTCCCCAGATGACGAGGATGTTCGGCTTCTTGCCGGCAGCTCGGGGCTGCCCCTGCTGGGCGGAGGCCTCGGTCGCCGAAAGCGCCAAGAAGAGGCCGACCAGCGGCAGGATGAAACGGACAAAGACGGACGATCGGGGCACGGCGTGGCTCCTGAAGGAGAGGGGGACCAGAGCGGTCACGATACCCCACCTGGTTCCCGGCTGCCAACGGCAGCCGCGGGGCTGGTCAGCCCCGGGTTCGGAAACGCTCGGTGATTCCGGTGGCCAGACGCGTTGTCATGGCGCCGTCCCAGGCGAAGAGATCGGCGCTATGGCCCCCTTCAACCCCGCCGGCATGGCCGTAGCGGAGGACCCAGTAGTCGGCGCTTGCCGGAATCGGGAAGGAGGCGAACTCAGGCCGGCGCTGGGGAGGAAGAGGGGCCTTGATCCAGCTCCAGATTACGGCGTGGAGCTCGTGGGCCTCGTCGGGGGAGCGCATGCACCAACCGCGGTATTCGATTTCCGTGGCGGTCGCCACACGCTCCGCGACGGGGGCGGGGAGGCGGGAGATCAGATCGCTCCATGGAGCCAGGCCAGGGGGCGAAGTCGTGACGACGATCGCGCCGTCAGGAAACGTCGCCGCGAGCCTGTTGAGCGTCGGGATGCCCCAGGCGACCGCGTGGGCGGCGAGGAGCTCGGCCTGGGCGGCGAGTGGCAGAGAGAGGCCAGTGCCTGAGGACTGCTCCGATCCGGTTTCCACGGGCACCGGCTCCGGCCGCTGTGGCCTGGAGAGCCGGTGCTCCGTGGAGAACCGTCTCATTCCGTCGAGCCAGTCGCGAGCGGCGGGCCTCATCGATCGGCACCGGGGGGGGGAGATGGTGCCCCGACGGGCCGCGCCGCCGCGACGAACTCGATCACTTGCCGAGAAACCGCTGACGGAGCCATTCGTTCTTGCGACGCTCGAGTTCGACGAGCTTCGCGACCGGCCCGTTGCGCTGGGCACCGACCTGCTGGCCACGGATCTGCTGGGCCTGGGAAACACCGGTCACCACGAGGGTGGCAACGATCGCCATCAACACGACCACTCGACGCATGGGGAGACTCCTGCAACATTTTCGGGGGATGTGACTGTGCCGTTCCGTGGGAGCGGGCCGGCGAAGAGGACGATCGACTGGGAAATCGGTCGATCCTGAGCCCTGGAAAGCGAGCCGTTGCACGCGCGATAAACGACACCAGAGGCATGCGCTGTCTCCTGCGCACGCCCCGTACAACCGGCGCCCGGTCGGGCCTGCCGTGACGGTGGCGCCGAGGACGTCGGTGCGGTTGACCGGGTCGTAGCACGTCTGTGGCTCCGTCGTGCGTTCGAGGCTGTCAAGCGCGCGGGCGGGGGCGCGGGGGGGTGGCGGTGAGCGGATCGTCGGGCCAGGGGTGCTTCGGGTAACGCCGCCGCAGCTCCTTCCGCACCTCGTGGTAGGTCGTCCGCCAGAAGCTCTCGAGATCGGAGGTGACTTGCTGTGGGCGATGGTTGGGGCCGAGGAGATGAACGAGGACCGGCACCCGTCCGTCGGCCACCCGTGGCGTCTGGAGCGTGCCGAAGAGCTCCTGGATCCGGGCGGCGAGGATCGGTGGGCCGTCGGGGCGGTACTCGAGCCGGTAGCGGCGGCCTCCGGCGAGTTCGAGTTCGGCTGGCGCCAGCCGCTCGACGACCGGCAATCGCTCCCAGCCGACCGCCCCTTGGAGACGGCTCAGCCAGTCGGCGGCCCGGACTTCGTCGAGCGAGCGCAGGCCGTGGCAGACCTCGGGGAGCATCGCCAGGAGGGCGGCGTCGTCGAGCGTCGGCAGTTCGAGCTCCGGCATCGCTCGTGCGAGCCATTCGACCCGGAGGCGGAAGCGGCCGGCGGCCGAGTCGGGATCGGGGAGGCTCCGGGCCGGCTCCTGGCGGGCGACCCCGGCGAGGAGGGCCGCAGCCGCCGCCGGATCGCCGATCGCCACCGGGGTTTCGTCGAGGACCAGATCGATCCAGGCGGTACGCCGGCGGGCCTCCACCTGGCGGCGCGAGGGACTGAAGAGGAGTTCCTCTCCGGACGTGAGATTGGCATGGAGGCCCTCGTCATCGAGCCATTCGCGGTCGACCGCGCTTGCCTGGCGAACGCGGGCCTCGCCGCCGCCGTCGTCGAGGTCGATCGCGAGGATGAGCGGCTCCTGCCTGACGCGGGATCCGCCGTCGAGGCGCAGACCGCGGCTCCCCACCATCGTCGCCCGGTCGTTGGCCCCCGGTCGCAGTTTCGCGAGCCGGTCGGGGAAGGCCTCGAGGAGCGAACGCATGAGCGCCGTGGCCGGATCGGCGGCTCGTGGGGCGAGGTCGGCAGTCACGAGCCGATAGAGCTGTTCGGCCGCCCGAAGTACCGTCCGTGCCCCGCCGGGATGGGGGTCGAGGTCGGCCGTCGACGGATGGCCGCCGAGAGGGATCCCGGCGTGAAACATCTGCAGCGCCGCGACCCGATCGACGACGTCGGAACGAGTGCGAACCGTCATCCGATCGCGCGGGCCGCTGCGGCCATGGGCGGCGGTGCGGAAGGGATCCCGCTCCGAGAGCATCGCCGCGGCGACCGACGTCTCGCGGAGCACGCCATGCCGGGCCCCGGCGAGGAGGAGCCGGGCCAGGCGGGGATGGGCCGGGAGGCGGACAAGCTCCCGCCCCAGCGGCGTGATCACCGTCTTGGCCCCCTCCGTCTCGATCGCTCCGAGCATCCCGAGCAATCGCAGCGCCTGCTCAACAGCCTCGGGCTCGGGGGCGTCGAGCCAGGGAAAGCCGTCGGCTTCGCCGAGGGCGAGGAGCTGGAGGAGCGGGCCGGCGAGATCGGTGCGGAGGATCTCCGGGAGATCGGCGGCGGGGCGGTGATGGTGCGACGACTCGTCCCACAGCCGGAAGCAGAGGCCG
>JBIIQL010000379.1:0-4252 GCA_044342095.1 Pirellulales bacterium | reverse complement strand
GCCGACGAACCACCCTCAGGTCCGAGCCCAACAGTCACGCCACCAGTCGCTTCCGCCCGGTCAGCCGGTGTAGCGGCCGACGACGAGGGAGATGTTTTGACCGCCGAAGCCGAAGCTGTTGGAGAGAGCCCGATCGCAGCGGGCGACGCGGGCGACGTTCGGCACGTAGTCGAGATCGCAGTTCGGGTCGGGATTCTCGTAGTTGATCGTCGGGGGAAGGACCCCGTCGCGGATGGCCAACAGGCACACGATCAGTTCCGTCGCCCCGGCTGCGGCGATCAGGTGCCCCATCATGCTCTTCGTGCTCGACACCGGGATCTTGTAGGCCCGCTCGCCGAAGACCGTCTTGATGGCGAGCGTCTCGACCTTGTCGTTGACGTCGGTGCTCGTGCCGTGGGCGTTGATGTAGTCGATGCCGTCGATCCCCAGCCCGGCATCGGCCAGAGCCATGCGGATGCAGGCGCTCGCCCCGCGCCCTTCCGGGTGGGTGTCGGTGATCCGGTAGGCGTCGGCGGTCGAGCCGTAGCCGAGGAGTTCGCCGTGGATCTTTGCCCCGCGTCGCTTGGCATGCTCGAGCTCCTCGAGCACCACCATTGCCGCCCCCTCGCCGAGAACGAAGCCGTCTCGCTCGTTGTCGAACGGCCGGCTCGCCTTCGTCGGGTCGTCGTTGCGCGTCGAGAGCGCGGTAAGGAGATTGAAGCCGGTGACGCCGAAGGGATGGATCATGCTGTGAGTGCCCCCCGACAGCATGACATCGGCCTCGCCGCGACGGACGAGCTCGACCGCCTCGCCGATCGCCTGACTCGAGGCGGCGCAGGCAGTGAGGCAGTTGAGATTCGGGCCGTTGGCGTTGAACATCGCGGCGAGGTGCCCCGCCGGCATGTTCGGCTCCTGCTCCACTTCGGAGAGCGGGTGGAGCGTCTCGAGGCCGATCCGCGTGAACTTGGCGACATCGAGGGTGCCCCCCTCGATCGACATCGCCATCATCTTCGTGAAGGAATCGAAGTCCTGCTGCCCCTCGCCACTGCCGAGATAGACCCCCATCCGGGTCGGGTCGGATTCGAGCCCGTTGGGAAGGCCGGCGTCACGCATCGCCTGGAGCGCCGCCCCGGCCGCAAAGCGCGTATGGCGCCCGCAGTGCTGCCAGCGTTCGATCGGCTCCCCTTCGTCGGCGATCGTCCAGTCGCGAACCTCGGCGGAGATCTTCGTGGGGAATCGGGACGCGTCGAAGACCGTCGTCCGACCGACCCCCGAGGCTCCGATCTTGAGATTGGCCCAGAGATCCTCGACGCGGACGCCGAGCGGCGTCACGCAGCCGATCCCCGTGATCACGACGCGCCGCCGGTTGGGATCGTGCGACACGCCGCCAGCGGCCCCTGACCCAGATACCATGTCGACTTCTCCTGTCAGCTTCCGCGTCTCTCGCCACGGGCGGTGCCACCGCCGGACGGGACGGGCCCGCTCACCAATCGGGCCGCTGCAGCGGTTGCCCCGATTCGTCGCGGCCGATGTCGTAGATGTGCATCTGATCGAGCCACTTGAGGAGTTCGTCCGGCTCGAAGAGCTTCGGCACCCCCTCGCCCGGCTCGAGATGGGCGAAAAACAACTCGGCCTCTCCCTGCACCCGATCGTCGACGGTGCTCGAGACCTTCGTCAACGAGCCTGCCGGCTTGAGGTCGAGGATCTCAGCCTTGAAGCGGAGCGTGTCGCCGGGAACGGCGTCGAAATGGAACTCGGCCGACGCCACCTTCGCGAGCACGACGCGGCGGTTGTAGTCGATCGCGTCGGCCACCAGCAGTCCCGCCGTCTGCGCCATCCCCTCGACGATCAACGAGTTGGGCATCAACGCCGCACCGGGGAAATGGTCGTGAAGATGCTCCTCGGCCAAGGAGACGTTCTTCACCGCCACGGCGTGACGACCACGGACGAACTCGTCGAAACGGTCGATCCAGAACCAGCGCATGGAGAGCTATGCCGGGAGGCCGGCCACCGCGGGGACGGGCGAACGGCAACGGGGAACGACCCCGTCGCATCGTGGGAGAGGAAGCGGAAGAGCGTCAGCCGCCCACTTTGCTCTGCACGTAGCGAACCATGTCCTCGACGGTGAGCATGTTGGGGAAGTTTTGGACGCTCGGGTTCTGCTCGAACTTCGTCAGGTCGTAGAACGGCATCCGCGCCCTGAGTGCAGCCAATCCGGCGGCGTTCACCTTCCCGTTGGTGACGAACTCGGTGCTCGAGAGGACGTCCTCGGGGAACAGTTCGCCCCGGGGGATCTTGATGCCGAACGCCTTCTCGAGGCGGAAGACGATGTCGAGGAAGTCGATCGACTCCGCTCCCAAGTCGCCGACCATCGTGGCACTGGAGGTCACTTCGTCATCGTCGACACCCAGAGCATCGACCAGCGCAGTCTTGACCTTCTCGAAGATTTCATCACGGGACGGCATCGACGTGTCACCTTGGAAACGGGGAATGGAGCGTCGTGGTAACCACCAAAGGTTGTAATGACATGCTGCCGCCGTGGAAACCCGGAAAGGGCGGGGATTTTGCCCAACCGCCAAAATCCGCCCTGTCGCAGCGGATGCCCCCGCCCTCTTTCCCCCCGCCCCAAGCCCCGTTCTCCAAGGGCTTCAAGGGGTGATGGAGTGCCGAAAAAAAGGTCATCTGGGGCACGAACCGGCACCCCGAAGGGGCCTCCGGCACGGTCGCGGGGCCGAAGCTTCAGCGTCCGGCCACGGGCGCGACGTCGCCGGAGGGCCCAATCGCCCCCTGCCGGTAGGAAGCCCCTGCCAGCGGTGACGAGCCGCTTCCCACGGCGGCCCCATAGACGAGCGGCCGGGCGGCCCCGGCACCCCGTCCGGCGGGATGAAGAATGGCCCACAGCTTCCGCATCTCGCCACGGACGCGGGCGTCGAGGGCGTCGCCATGGGCGACCCTGTCGGCGAGGTTGTACCGCTCGAGCGTCAGCCGGGCGGTGAGACTCGTGCGCCCGCCGACCGTGCCGGTGGCCTTCACCTTCGTCGTCGTCTCGTCCTGCGAGAGCACTTCGGCGGTAACGGTGAGCACCTTGCCCGGCTCGACGAAATCGCCGTACTTGACGTTCTTGGCCGAGCGGAGGACGACGATCGCATGGGCGAAGTCCTCGCCGAGCCGGATCGTCCACGCCGCGGCTTGGGTCATCGATTCGAGCATCAACACCCCGGGCATGACCGGGAAGCGCGGGAAGTGGTCCGCGAGATACTCCTCCGAGAGCGTCAGCGTCTTGATCGCCGTGATGCTCTTGCCGGGGTCGATGGCGGTCACGCGGTCGAGCAGGGTGAAACGCATGAGAGTTCCGTTGCGACAGAAGTGGACGCGGCCTCGGGCCCACGTCAGGCATGTCCGTGCCAGCGGTCGCAGTATAGAGATTCGCCCCCACCCCACAACTCGCGCCCAGCCCCCGGGGCCACCACTTTTCGCGGTCTGCCAAGCTGACAGCCGGCACCCGCGGAACCACCGCCACAGCTTGCCGCGCCAGGCTGTTGTTCACACGTTCGCAGGCGAAAAACCGCACTCCTGGTGGCTGCATTCCCGGCAGTTGAGCCACCGGCACGCTCTTTGCTTCCTCCTTTTCACAACGAGCCCCCGCCGTCGCTGGCCACGACGGCGGTGGGCCGAAGCTTTTCAAACACCCACAGCAGCGTTCCCACCTACCAGTTTCAGGAGTTCCCCATGCCTGCTTACCGGACCGGCTTCGCGCTCCCGCTCGATGAACTGCGGGATGAGATCGATCGCCTCTGGACCTCCCTCGTCACCGCTCCGCCGCTCCATGGCTGGGGACCACGCTCGGAAGAGAGCGTCTTCCCCGCCGTGAATCTCCGCGAGTCCGACGACGCGTTCACCGTCGAAGCCGAGCTTCCCGGGATCAGCGTCAACGACGTCGACATCTCGGTGTCGGGCGACTGCCTGGTCCTCAAAGGAGCGCGGCGCGGCGATGCCGCGGCGCCGGACAACGCTGCCGACGGCGTGGCAAGTGGAGGGACCGATCGCCCCGCCGCTGTCCCGGCTGGCGAGAAGGTCGTTTGGCTCCTCCGTGAGCGGGGGAGCGGCGCTTTCGAGCGGCGTCTCACGCTGCCGGTCGCCGTCGATTCCCTCCGGGTCGAGGCGAGCCTCGTCGACGGCGTGCTGACGGTTGTCTGCCCGAAGTTGGCGGCCTGCCAGCCGCGGAAGGTGCCGGTCCGCGGCGTCTGAGCCGCCGGCTTGCGTCGCGTCCGAG
>JBIIQL010000378.1:0-4282 GCA_044342095.1 Pirellulales bacterium | reverse complement strand
CTACGCCAAAGGGGTCTGCGACGCGGCCGTCTGCCGGGCGGTGATCGAGGGGGCAGCGCGCGTTGGGATTCCCACGATCGTCGATCCGAAGGGCTCCGACTTCAGCCGCTATCGCGGCGCCGCGGTAATCACGCCGAACCGGAGCGAGGCGACGGCCGTGTGCGGATTCCCCATCCGCGACAGCGACGACGCCATCCGCGCGGCGGAGACGATCCGCGCCCGATTCTCCATTGCGGCGGTCGTCGTCACGCTCGGAGAGCAGGGGATGGTCGTCGTCTCCGAAGGCCGGGTCGCGGTGATCCCGACCCAGGCGAAGGGGGTCTTCGACGTTACCGGCGCCGGCGATACCGCCGTGGCGATGTTGGCCGTGGCCCTCGCCGAAGGATTGCCGCTCGAGGACGCCTGCGTGCTCGCCAACGCCGCCGCCGGTCTCCAGGTGTCGCGGATCGGCGCCGCGCGGATCTCCCGCAGCGAGGTCCTCGCCGCTATCGACACCCAGACGACGATCGCCCAGGGAAAGGTGCTCGGGCTCGAGGCGCTTAAAAAGGCCGTCCGCCAAGCGCGGGGGGAGGGAAAGAAGATCGGTTTTACGAACGGCTGTTTCGACATCCTCCACCACGGCCACGTCGCCCTCCTCGAAGCCGCGGCGCGGGAATGCGACCTCCTCGTCGTCGGCGTCAATTCCGACGCGTCGGTGACACGATTGAAGGGAACGCCGAGGCCCTACGTCACCTCCGCAGCCCGGCAGGCGGTGCTCGCGGCCCTGTCGAGCGTGGCCTGGGTGTGCGAGTTCGACGGAGACACTCCACTTGAGCTGATCAGGGCCCTCGAGCCGGACGTCCTCATCAAGGGGGCCGACTACAAGGCCGCCGACGTCGTGGGGGGGGATCTCGTCCTGGCCCGCGGCGGCCGGGTGGTGACCCCGCTGTTCGTGGCGAACGTCTCCACGACGAACATCGTCGATCACATCCTCGCGTCGCGGAAGACTTCCCCATGATCCTCCTCACCGGCGCCGCCGGCTTCATCGGCTCGAACATCCTCGCGGCCCTCAACGCCCGGGGCCGCAACGACGTGATCTGCGCCGACGACCTCACCGAGGGATCGAAGTGCGCCAACCTCGCAGGGAAGTCGTTCGCCGATTATCTCGACGGTGACGAGCTTCTCGCGTCGCTCGATTCCCTTCCTCCGCTCACCGCCATCTTCCACCAGGGAGCCTGCGTCGACACGACCGCGCGCGACGGCCGGGCCGTGATGCGGCTCAATTACACCTTCTCGAAGACGCTCCTCGCCCTTGCCGAGGCCCACCGCTGCCCTTTTCTCTACGCCAGTTCGGCCGCGGTCTACGGCGACGGCCGTAACGGCTTCCGCGAGGAGCCCGCCTGCGAGGACGCCCGCACGCCGTACGCATTTTCGAAGTGGGCTTTCGACCAGCACGTCCATCGCACCGGCCGCGTCGCCGCCGTCCCCGTCGTCGGCCTCCGCTATTTCAACGTCTACGGCCCCGGCGAGGGGCACAAGGGGCGGATGGCGAGCGTGGCCTGGCACTGCTTCGGGGCGGTCACGCGCGGCGAGGCGCCGCGCCTTTTCGAGGGGAGCGATGGCTTCCTCCGCGACTTCATCGCCGTCGCCGACGTGGCCGCCGTGAATCTGTTCTTTCTCGACGAGGCGCTCGCCGGTCGGGGCCACACCGGGCTGTTCAACGTCGGCACCGGCATCCCTCGGTCGTTCGGCGACATGGGGCGAATCATCTCGGCGGTGACCGGCAGCCCGCCGCCGGTGACGATTCCCTTTCCAGACGACCTCCGCGGCCAGTATCAGGCCTACACCGCGGCCGACATGACCCGGCTGCGTGAGGCAGGTTGGAACAAGCCTCTGATGACGCTCGAGGAGGGGATCGCCGCCTATTGGAAGGCGCTCCGGTCGACCTAGCCCCGGGCTTTCTTGGGCGTCCGCAACCTCAGTTCGCCGTGGCGAGGCGTTCGCGGCGTTCGGCGAGGACCCGCTGGGCCGTCCCCTCGACCCGATCGACGGTGATCGCCTGCATGCAGAGGTTGTTGCGGCAGGCGGAGAGCCGGTTGTTGGCCGCGTTGACGCACGGCGAGCAGGGGAGCCCGGCGTGGAGGATGTGGCTCAAGGGGCCGCGGACCCCGAACACCGCCGGCGTCTCGGGGCCGAAGAGCGTGATCACGTCGATCCCGGTGAGCGACGCGAAATGAGCCGGGCCGCTGTCGTTGGTGACGAGGAGGTCGGCAAGAGTGTAGAGCACGATCAACTGCCGCATCGTCGTCTTCCCAGCGAGCGAGAAGCAGCGAGGATCACCGACCTTCCGCACGAGTGCCTTGGCCGCAGCGGCCTCCGACGGCGCCCCGGTGAAGGCGATCCGCAACTCGGGATGTGTCGGCAGGAGCCGACGGGCAAGTTCGACGTAGCGGTCGCTGTCCCATTTCCGCAGCGGCAACAGGTCGCTCGCATTGGCGTTGAGGAGGACGAGCGGGCCCGCATCGGAAGCCCCCGAGGCAGCGAGGATGATGCCACGGACCTCGTCGGCCTCCGCGGCCGATGGCACGAAGCGTTTCAGGTCGGCGTCGAGCGAACGGATGTCGAGATCGAGGGCAGGAAGGTCGCGAGGGTCGCGTCCGACGGCCTCCACCATCAGCGACATCACCGTCTGCATGTGGAGATGCGGATTGCAGACGAGGCGATGCGTCATGAGATCGCCACGCCACGGGCCGTCGCCATGGTAGCTGTGATAGCCGATCCGCCGGGGAGCGCCGCTGACATAGGCGAGCACGGCGGAGGCGCGGGAGAAAAGTTCATAGTCGATGACGGCATCGATCCGGGCTGAGCGGATCCTCAGAAGAGCCCCGAGCATCCCCCGGAGGGTCTTCACAAGCCCTCCGGTGGGGACTACGACGACGTTTTCCGGTGGAACGACGTCGAGGAGATCGAGGATCGGCCGATTCTCGGCCAAGACCATGAAGTAGACGTTCTCCCGGCCGACTTTCTCGGCGGCCGCCCGGAGGGCCGGATAGGCGAGGACCGTGGCCCCCTGTTCGACGAGCTTGAGGAACAGGATCCGCTTCACCGGCCCGGTCGGACGACGGCGGTCGAAGAGTCTGCGGAAGAGCGTGAGCACCGCGCAGGCGGGGAGACCGAGCCACCGGTCGGCAAAGCGGATGGAGTTGGCGTTCATGCGGCGGGACGAAAGGCTCGATGCGGGGCAGGGGAGCGGGCCGGAGAAGTATCGACCGAGCCGATCGGGGAATCCATCGCAGGCCGTTCTCAGGGCGGTTCGAACGCGTCCGGGACGGGACCTCAGCGGGAGGGAAGGTCGCCGCCGACGCCCCCCGGGAAGTGACAGTCGGCACACGACTTCCGCAGGCTCTGCGAGGCGTTCTGGAAGGCGGGCAGGTCGCGAGCGGTGATCGCCGTCCGCAGCGTCCCGACCGCGTCGACGTAGCCGGCCGAGGAGTCGCGGATCGTGGGGTCGTTGGCGGCCAGGAGCGCCCGCGCCATCTCGTCGAGAGGGGCGAGAACGACGTCGAGTTTCTCCCACTCCGGGGCGGCGGCCGTGGCCTGGGCATTGATCCGGGCGTACGGCGAGGACGGCCCTTCGTGGATCTCCGCCATCAATTCCTCGACCGCCCAGTCGTGGCGGGCGACGAACACCCCGACGGCGATCACGGCGGCCGTGAGGAGCACCGCGGCGCTGATGAGGACGATGCGCTTCATTCCCACTCCCGTACAAAGCTGAGGATCACCTGCCAAGGGCGGCCTCCGACCATACCATCCCCATCGCTTGCGTCGCAGGAACCGCTTCTCCGAAGAGGCTGGCGCCGCCCAGGGCACGGCGGTAGAATGACGGGCGAAAGAATGGACGCCAAGCCTCCGGGGGAAGAGATCGATGATGCCGCGCTGTGTCCTGACGTTGCCGCTCCTCCTCCTCGGCATGGTGGCAACCGCCGCCGAGCGGCCTGTGGAGCAGGGGGAGCACGATTTTCACGACAGCGTCGTCGTCTTCACGCTCGAGTACGAAGACGATCTCCTGCCCGCTCCCCCGTGGGCCCTTGCCAAGGCGCGGATCCAGCGGCTCGGGAACCTCTTTTTCCTCACCGGGATCCAGCCTGAGGGCCTCGACATCCCGGGGGCCAGAGGGGCAGAGCCGCCGGTAGCCCGGCGTCACTGGATCCCGCTGGCCGATATCGTCCGGATGGCCGAATATGACGATGTCGAATCAGCCCTGCGGGCCCTCGAGATCGGCGAGGCTGCCGAAGACGAGGCG
>JBIIQL010000377.1:0-4298 GCA_044342095.1 Pirellulales bacterium | reverse complement strand
TCGGGCCGTGGCGGATCACCGGCACGAGATCGACGCGAACCCGCCCATCAGCCGCGGGCCATGCCTTGAGCGTGAAGTGGGGGACGGCATCGGCGTAGTTGGCCCCGCGGAGACCGTCCTCCTCCTGTTCGAGGACGACCAGATCGGGGATCGACTTCAGCGCCACCAGTTCGCTCTCGCGTCCGGGGAGGAGCCGGAGCACGCGCCGCACCACCGGGGGATTGGCGTCGGCGGCATTGACGGGGGGAGGAGGCCCGCCGTCGCCGGCGCTGACGGGGGGCTCGAGGGCGGCGAGGATCGGCTCCGGCAACTGTCCGAGGAGGATCCCGGCGCGGAGGCCGTTGGCGGCGAGGCGACGACGCACCGTCTCATCGACGAGCTGCTCGTCGACGCGCGCCCAAAGCTCGTCATGCCCGGCATGATCCTCCTCGCAGCGGAGGAAGAACACCTCGAGGGGGAGCGTCTGGGCGACAGGCCGCATGGCCACGCCCCCCGCGGCACCGGCCGTCTTCGGCATCCCTTCGGTGAGGAGGGTGTCGATCGTCGGCGCGGAGATACATCCCGCCGTCGCCAAGAGGGCGACCGGGAGGAGCGACGACAGACCTCTCACGCGGATCGCCATGCGCAAGGCATCGCAGCCGAAGGGGGAAGGAACGACAGAAGCCCGGGGCCCTGCCCGCGGGGGCGGAGGGTAGGCCCGAGGGGGGAGAGCGTCAACGGAGCCCGACGCAAGCTCCAAAAGGGGCTTTTCCAAAAGCCACCAAAGCCCCCAGGCTGCCAGCGACTTACGACACCGCTTTGACGGCGCTTGCGAAGATCGCCAGGCCGGCGCCGGAGGCGTCGCCGTCGAGACGGCCGTTCCAGGAGGGATGCTGGGTGGCGAGCAGGAAACGCTCAGGGTGGGGCATGAGCCCGAAGACGCGGCCGGTGGAATCGCAGACGCCGGCCACGTCGCCCGCCGAGCCGTTGGGATTCGTGGCCTGCCCACCGGCGTCGGTCGTGTAGCGGAGGACGAGTTGTCCGGCTGCCGAGAGGGCTTCGAGATCGGCGGTAGACCGGGTCACGAATCGCCCCTCGCCGTGGGCCACCGGGAGGTCGAAGGGCTGATCGAGCCCCTGGAGCATGACGCACTTGCCCGGTTTCGCCTCGAGGCGGATCCACCGATCGGTGAACTGCCCCGATCGATTGTGGGCAAGCGAGGCCCGCGGCTTGCCGTCGGGATCGGCGACGAGCATCCCCGTCTGCATGAGCACCTGGAAGCCGTTGCAGATTCCGAGCACGAGGCCGCCGCGGTCGCGGAAGCGGGCGAGGAGATCGCCGAGCCGGGTCTTCAGTTCGAGGGCGAAGATCCGGCCACTGGCGATGTCGTCGCCGTAAGAGAAGCCGCCGGGGATGCAGAGGATCTGGTAGTCGTCGGCGAGCGACGGCTTTTCCGCGAGGGCGTGGACATGAACCCGCTTGGCAATCGCCCCGGCCCGCTTGAAGGCGTGGACGGTCTCATGATCGCAGTTCGTGCCGGGGGCACGGAGGACGAGAACACGGGGGGAGAGCATGCTGGAATACCTGGCGACGGGGCGATCGGGAACGGGTCGAACCGGTGATGGAAACGAAACAGGAACAAGGGCGGCTCGCAACGGAGCGCCGAAGCGGGGTCATGTCGAGGCCTGACGCGACCGCCAGGCACGGGAGAGTCGGTCGAGCGTCACCGACTCCTCCGCGCCGAAGCAACCGGTGATCGTGACTGTGGGGGCCGTGACGACCTCCCCCACCCAGGCCCAGGGGATGCCCTCGAGCCATTCCCCCATCCGGCCGGCCGACTCGGCATCGACCTCGCAGACGAACCGACAGGGGGATTCGGAGAAGGCGATGGTGAGGTCGGCATGCCGCCCCTGGCCCCCTTCGAGGAGGGTCGGCACCTTGCCGAGATCGACCGTCGCCCCGATGCCACCGCCGATCGCCATCTCGGCCACCGCGGCGAGAAGGCCGCCGTCGGAGACGTCGTGGCAGGCGAGGATCCCACCGTCGCGGATCGCCCGGGCCAGCTGCCGGAAGGTCTTGCGGCACGACGGCGCGTCGATCTTCGGCACGGAGCCGCCGGCGACGACACCGAGGGCTTCGAGTTGGCTTCCGGCGAGGTCGTCGCGGGTGAGGCCGATCACCGCGAGGCGGCTGCCGGGTCGCTTCAAATCGGGGGTGACCACGCGGCGGACGTCGTCGACCTGCCCCATCGCCGTCGCCAGGAGCGTCGGCGGGATCGACAGTTCGCGCGGCTTGCCCGCCGTATCGGTCCAGGCAAAAACGTTGTTGAGGCTGTCCTTGCCGGAGACGAACGGCGCGCCGAGATCAACGGCGACGTCATGACAGGCCCGGCAGGCCTCGACGAGCGTGCCGAGCGATTCCGGCCGGCGCGTGTCGCCCCAGCAGAAGTTGTCGAGCAGCGCGATGCGGTCGGGATCGGCGCCGGTGGCGACGACGTTGGCCACCGCCTCGATGATCCCACCGGCGGCCATCTGCCAGGGATCGAGCGGACCGACCCGATGGCGGAGGCCGACGCCGAGGGCGATCCCCCGGTCGCGGCCGAGCACCCCGCGGACGACCGTGGCGTCGGCGGGGCCCTCCCCAGGGCCAAGGAGCGGCTTGACGACGCTGCACCCCTGCACTTCATGGTCGTACCGGCGGATGATCCATTCCTTACTCGCCACATCGGGGGCGGCGAGGATCTCGAGGAGCGTGGTGCCGGTCGATGCGGCCGTCACGCTCCAAGCGGGCGCGGTCGCGGGAAGCGGCACGTATCGCGACTGGAGCCGCTGGCGGGGGCGCCCTTCGTGGAGGAAGTGGCAGTCGAGCGAGCCGGCGATTCGCCCCTGCCACTTCAGCTCGATCCGGCCTTCGCCGGTGAACGTACCGATCGCCGTCGCCTCCACCCCCTCGTCGGCGGCGACCCGGGCGAGCTTCTCCCAATCGCCAGGAGCGACGGCGAGCACCATTCGTTCCTGGGCCTCGGAGATCCACACCTCCGTCGCCGACAGCCCTTCGTACTTCAGTGGCACCTTGTCGAGATCGACCGTCGCTCCGAGGCTCGCCCCCATCTCGCCGACGGCGCTGGAGAGACCACCGGCCCCGCAGTCGGTGATGGCGTGGAAGAGCCGCTGCCGCGAGGCTTCGAGGATGAACTCCACGAGCACCTTCTCGTTGATCGCGTGACCGATCTGCACCGATCCGCCCGACTGCGATTCGCTGTCGCTGGTCAGTTCGATGCTCGAGAAGGTGGCGCCGTGGATCCCGTCGCGCCCCGTGCGGCCGCCGGCCACGACGACCAGATCCCCCTTCCGCACCTCGGCCTGGGCGGAGTTGCGCGGCATGATCCCGACCGTTCCGCAGAACACCAGCGGGTTACAGAGGTAGCCGGGGTGGAAGGCGACGGCACCGGCGATCGTGGGGATCCCCATCCGATTGCCATAGTCGCCCACGCCCGCCACGACGCCCGCGAGGAGCCGCTGGGGAGGGATCACCCCCGGCGGCAAGTCGGCAGCCGGCGTGTCGGGGGCCGCGACGCAGAAGACGTCGAGGTTCGCGATCGGCTTCGCGCCGAGGCCGGTGCCGAGGACGTCGCGGATCACCCCGCCGAGGCCGGTGGCGGCGCCGCCGTAGGGCTCGATCGCCGAGGGATGGTTGTGGGTTTCGACCTTGATGCAGATGTCGTGGTCGCCGTCGAAGCGGACGACGCCCGAGTTGTCGCGGAAGACGCTCACGCACCAGTCGCCCCGGCCGAGGGCCTCGCGGACCTCCCGCGTCGCGGCGAACACCGTCTCCTTGAGGAGGTTGTCGTAGCGGACGGCGCCGTCGGGGCCTTCATGGTCGATCGGGCTGCCGAGGGTCTTGTGGCAGCAGTGTTCGCTCCAGGTCTGAGCGATCGTCTCGAGCTCGATCTCGAACGGCGCCCGGCCGAGGGTGGCGAAGTGATCGCGGACGGCACCGAGTTCGAGAGGGGAAAGCGCCAGGCAGCGATCGCGGCTGAGCTTCGCAAGCGCTCCCTCGTCGAGCCCTTCGAGCTCCACCGCGGCCTCCGTGAACACCCACGGGCGTCCGCCGGAAAGGACCCGCAGGGGAAGGGGGCCGACGACGACATCGTGGATCGCGTCGCTGGCCAGCAGCTTCCACGCCAGCCGCTCGGCATCGGCCCGGGGGAGCTCCGGGAGCCAGTATTTCCGCACGCTCCGCACCGCCGTCGCCTCGATCCCCAACAGTCGCATCGCCTCGAGCACGCTCTGGGCCGCGGGGTCGGTGACGCCCGGTTT
>JBIIQL010000025.1:0-14497 GCA_044342095.1 Pirellulales bacterium | reverse complement strand
CTCCTCGACATACCGCTTCGCGACGCGGGAGCCGTCTGGGGAATCGTCGAGCGCCCCCATGTAGGCGATCTTTCGCTGCCTGTCGAGGACGAAGCATTCCGGCGTCCGCGCCGCGCCAAACGACCGCGCTACCTCCTGCGACGGATCGCGAAGGTAGGGGAAGAGGAAGTTCTTCTCCCGGGCGCGGGCCTCCATCGCCTCGAGGGAGTCCTCGTCGATTTGGTTGGCATTGATCGCGACGACCGCCACTTTGGCCCCGGAGGCGGCGTAGTGCGTGGCAAGGTCGTTGAGCCGCTCCTCGTGATCGACCGCGTAGGGGCAGCCGTTGCAGGTGAAGATGACGACGACCGCATCGTGGTCGGCAAGCTCTTCCCAGCCATGCTCCTGGCCGTCGGTACCGACGAGCCCCTGCCAGGGGGGAATGACGTCGCCGATCGCCCGGTCGGGATTGTGGGTTCCCGCCTCGGCCAAGGCAGCGGTCATGACCAGCAGACTCGCGAGCAGTCGACCGACGCGGGCCAAGCGGATGGGGGGCAGGTGCGGCATCGGAAATTCCCGGAGCGACGAAGGCCGCACCCCCGCCCGGGACCCGTCTGGGGTTCCCGGGATTCGAAAAGGGGGGGCGTGGACGTGCTTCAGGATACCGGCTCAGATCCAGGTGCCGGAACCGGCGAACTCCTCCGACGGCTCACAGTCCCAGTGGGCCCGATGGATCGGGGAGGGAAGTGTCACCGATCCCACCTCGGTCTCGGACACTTCGTGAAACTCGGTGGGGTGGTCTTCCGGCTTCTCGCCGTAGACGTCGTGCATGCCGGCGATGGCGGCGAGATATTCGTTGAAATGCGGATCCATGACGAAGGTCCTCCATGACAGTCGTGCGAACCGTGCCAGAGCGAACGTGTCGCCTGAGTCAATGATACGCGGCTCGATCGCGTTGGGTCGGGAGGTTTCTCTCGGGGATCGACGACGGTGTCCTGCCGGCAGAAGCTGGGGGGAATGCGAGAAATGGCAAGCTCCGCGGGCGATCGCCGCCGGGACTGCCCCGCCCGCCCCGAGCGGCACTGACTTTCTGCGGAAAAAAGTCTTCCCTGACCTTCGCACCCCTTGAGACAGCGCCGAAAAAGCCTAGGTTTTCAGGCGTGTCGATCGCCGCATTCGGCACCACGGCACGATCTCCAACAGCCTCCCAGGTGGCCCCCATGCAACTCGGCTTCGTCAGCGCCATCCTTCCCGAACTCCCTCTCGAGGAGGTGTTTCGCACCGCGGCCCAGACCGGCTACGAGTGCGTCGAGTTGATGTGCTGGCCGCCGTCGGCGGCCGAGCGCCGCTACGCCGGCGTGACGCATGTCGCGGTCGACGGCTTCTCGGCGGCCGACGCCGAACGGGTCGGGGCCCAAGCGGCCGACGCCGGGATCGCCATCAGTGGTCTGGGCTATTACCCGAATCCCCTCGCGCCGAACGAGTCGGAGGCGCTCGCCGCCATCGAACACATCGCCAAGGTGATCCGGGCCGCCGGCCTGCTCGGCATCGGCCGGATGAACACCTTCGTCGGCCGCGACTGGACGAAGTCGGTCGACGACAATTGGCCGAGGTTTCTCGAGACGTGGCGGCCGCTGGTGAAGCTCGCCGAAGATTGCGGCGTGCGGATCGGCATCGAGAACTGCCCGATGTCGTTCACCCGTGACGAATGGCCGGGGGGCAAGAACCTCGCCACGAGTCCGAAGATCTGGCGGCGGATGTTCTCCGACATCCCCAGCCCCGCCTTCGGCCTCAACTACGATCCCTCGCATCTGGTCTGGCAGCAGATGGATCCGGTCCGCCCGCTCGTCGAATTCGCCGATCGCCTCGTTCATGTCCACGCCAAGGATGCCCGCATCAACCGCCAGGCCCTCGACGACGTCGGCATCCTCGCCACGCCGCTGGAATATCACATCCCGAAGCTTCCGGGGCTCGGCGACGTCCCCTGGGGAAGATTCTTCGCGGTCCTCGGCGAGATCGGGTACCGGGGTCCGGTGTGCGTCGAGGTGGAGGATCGGGCCTACGAGGATTCGCTCTCCGGCCGCCGCGCGGCGCTCCAGCAATCACACGACTTCCTCCGCACGCTCCTCGCCTGGCGGGCCCCGGTGGACGGAGGAGCGGCATGAGCGACCTTCAGTCGACACTGACGGCGGAGGAATGCCGGGGCGTGGCCGGGATGATCGACCACGCCCTCCTCGATCCGACGCTCGGTCGGGCCGACCTCGAGGCTGGCTGCTTCCTCGCCAGGGATTACGGCGTGGCGAGCGTCTGCATCGTGCCGTGGGCCGTCGGGCTCGCGGCGCGGATCCTTGCCGGCTCGGGCGTGCAGGCGAGCACGACGATCGGTTTTCCGCACGGAGCCAACGCGACGGCGACGAAGCTCGCCGAGGCACGAACCGCCCTCGCCGACGGGGCGACCGAACTCGACATGGTGGTCAACCTGTCGTGGGTGCTCGACGGCGCGTGGCAGGCCGTCGGCGACGAGATCGGGGCGATCGCCGCCGCCACGCATGACGGCGGCGGAAAGCTCAAGGTGATCTTCGAAAACGCCTGTCTCGACGACGTCCAGAAGATCCGCCTGTGTGAAATCTGCGGGAAGGCCGGTGCCGATTGGGTGAAGACGGCGACGGGCTTCGGCCCCGGCGGCGCGACCGAAGCCGACATCGTCCTCATGCGCCGGCATGCGCCCGCCGCGTGCGGCGTGAAGGCGGCCGGCGGGATTCGCGACCTCGACACGCTGCTCCGCTTCCGGGCGCTCGGGGCCGACCGCGTCGGCGCGTCGCGCACCGCGGGAATCATCGACGAGGCGCGGCGCCGCAGCGGTGCCTGATCACATCGCGCGGAACTCTCGCTCCGTGCGGCTGATGATGTCGTCGTCGCCGACGACCTTGTCGAGGAACGGCCGGCAGGGGTAGCCGTTCTTGTATTCGTCCTGAAGTGCCTCGGCGAAGGCGCCGGAGTCGATCTCGCCGAGGATTCCCCGCATCTGTTCCCCCATCTGCTCGCGGTCGATCGACAGCGCCCGCGTCATGCCACCGAAGGAGGCGGCGAAGCCGTGGGAGAGCGTCGAGGGGAGGAAGCCATCGCGGGCCATCTGGGCGAAGGTCTCCGACATCTCACCGGAGAGGTAAAGCTCCATGAGGAGGCCGAGCGGCGGCAGCCCCGCCTCGGTGCCGACGTGGAAGGCCGATAGGAGCGCCGCTCCCATCCAGGGGCCGAAGGCCTGTTCGACGAACAGGTCGAGGACGACCTCCTGCTTGGCGGTCATCTCGAGGGCGCCGAACTTCAGGCAGCCACCGGCGGCGGCGAGCGCGAGGACGATCTCGCGTGCCTTGCCCGTCGCGTCGTGCTCGACGCCGAGGTAGGCCATGTAGCCAAGGCCCTCGACGGTGCGTTTGCGGATCGCCTCTCCCCCCATCCGGGGCGCGAAGAGGAGGACGTCGACCCCGGCGGGGGGCGTCACGAGGCCGTAGGCGATCGCGTAGCCGGAGGCGAAGACGAGCGCCGAGCCGGGACGGAGGCGGGCGTTGATCGCCGGCATGAACTCCGGTTGCACCTCGTCGGGGAGCAGCATGAGGGTCACGTCGGCCCGGGCGGCGGCCTCGACGAGCGACAGGACCTCGAAGCCGTCGGCGCGGGCCCGCGCCGACGAGGGTTCGTCGTCACTGCCGACGATCACGGTGGCCGGAGTCGCGCCGCTGCCGACGGCATCGCGGAGGTTCAGGCTCAGGGGTTGGCCGAGAAGGCCGTAGCCGAGGATCGCGATCGTCTTGCCACAAAGCAGCGAGGGATCGGCGTCGCGTTCACGAAACAGGCGCGGATGGGGGGCTGGCGGATTCAAGGTGGGCCTCGCGGTAACTCTCGAGCAATGGATCGACGAGCATGATGAACTCCCGCAGCCGCAGCGGGTTCATCCCGCGGACGTGGATCCTCCCGGCGAGGAAGGCCGCCCCGAGCGAGCGGCGGCCGAAGGCGGCGTCCTCGAGCGTCGAGCGGGCCATGCGGACGACGAACGGCGGATGCTCGACCGGCGCGGCGACGCGGAGGGCGTCTTTCGAGGCCGCCAGGCAGAGCTTCGTATCGACGTCGGGAAACTCCCATTGGATGCTCGGCATCGCCGTGGCGAGCTTCTCCCGCTGCGCCGGGGAGAGCTTCGTGTCGATCAGCGCGATCATCCGGGCGAGGGTCGCGGTGAAATCGGCGGGAGCGGTGCTGGCCATGGCGGGAACGGGTCCGGAAGGCTGGGGAGATCCCGAGCCACTGGCCGCGGGAAGGGGGGAGCGTAGCACACGCACCCCGAAACGGGGGACAGCAGTCTTCGGCCGTGCCTCCGGGGCTCCTCTGGGGCGGGACGGTCGGAGAGACGGATCACGGAGGCTCGAGGAACCATCCGCCGATCCGAGTGACATCGACCGGCTCGGGGGGCATCGGCTCGCCGGTGATCTGCTCGATCGCCCAGTAGGAGGCGATGCCACTCTCGACGAACATCGTGTCGCGCTCGGCGAACTGGCGGAGGGTCTCCATCTGCGATTCGGCCTTGAAGCGTCCCAGCCCCACTGCCGCCATCCAGCGGACGATGCCTGACTCCGGCGGCAGGCTCGTAACGTCGGCGAGCCGTTCGGCGAACACCGGCGCCAGGTCGCAGTTCCGCTCGTTCTCATGGATCAGGCCGAGCGCCCAGAACGCCGACGAGCGCGCCCGGGTATCGATCTGCGCCTTGGGGACATATTCCCGCAGGAGCGGATCGGCTTCACGGTAGCGGAGGATGCCGAACAGCTGGTGGAGTTGCTGGGCCTGTCGGCCGAGCTTCGCCAGGATCTCTGGGGGCGCCTGCCCTTGAAGCTCCGCACGGAGCTTCGTCGCGTAGGCAAGGAGCGGTGGGAGCGTCTCGGCGATCTCGAGTTTCCGCAGCGCCCAAGCAGCGCTGACGGCCACCTCGTCGCGGTCGTGGTCGAGCAGTGTCAGGAGCCGCTCTGCGGCCGGCTCGTGATCGAGGTGGCCGAGGAGGAGGGCGGCCTGCTCGAGCGCCCGCCACGGATCGCTCCCGAGGGCGGCGAGCCCCTGATCGATGACCGGCTGCCGGAGGGAGGCGTCGGCGCCGAAGTCGGCGAGCGTCCCTGCCACAAAGCGTCGCAGGGAAGGATTGCGGTCCCCGAGGAGGGGGCCAAGGCGGCCGATGCAATCGACATCGCCGGGGCGGGCGGTGAGCCGGGCCGCGAGGAAGCGTTGGCCGGCATCGGGGACGGCGAGCGATTCGTGGGCGATGGTCAGGGCTGCGGCAGGATCGAGGGCGTCGAGTCTGGAGAGCGCCATGGTAGCGACGGAGGGCTCGGGATCGGTGGCGAGCCTGCGGAGGAGCGTCGTCGTGGCTTCTCCCGACTGCCGTCCGAGCAACGCCACGGCGAGGAGCCGCGGAAGCGCTGCTGGCCCGGTGGCGGGAGCGGCGCCAGCGGTGGTCGCTGCCAGCCCCTCGGCCGCGTCGAGGAGCCCCGATTCGCTCACGTTCCCGAGCGCCCGCGCCGCCGCGAGTCGAACTTCCGGGGAGAGATCCCGGTCGGCGACGAGCGTGGCAAGCGTCGTGGCCGCGCGTGGCTCGCGGGCGGTGCCGAGGGCCTCGATGGCGAGGAGCCGGAGCCCGGGATGCGTGGAGGAGTCCTCGAGCCGGGCGAGCCAGCCCTCACGGCTGGGGAGATGGTTCCAGCGAGCGAGGGCAGGATCGACGAGCCGGGCGAGGAGGAGGCCGTCGCGACCGGCCGCGGCGGCCAACTCGGCGGCTGCCGACGAGGCGTCGAGGGCTACAAGCGCCCCCGCCGCGGCGCGGCGGAGCTGGGGGTCGGTCTCCTCGACGAGAGCCTTGGTGAGCCTCGGCACCGTCACCTCGAGCCCCTCCATCCCCCGTCCCTTTGCCAGCCGGATCGTGTCGATCGCTAATCGGCGCGGCTCGACGTCGGGGCGTTCGAGGGCCTGCTCCCAGAGCGGAAGGAGCCTCTTGGAGAAGGTCGCCATCTCCGGTGGCAGTTTCACCAGCGGGTCGAGCTGCTGCGCTTGATCGACGGCCAGATCGACCGCAGCCAGTGGCGACGGCAGGGAGGCGACGACGAGGCACGCAAGCGCCGCGGCCACGGCGCGTCTCAGGCGGGTCGGGCGGTACGACGGCGGAAAGAAAAGATGGATGGGCATGACGACGTACGCTTCATTCAGGGCGGAGGAGTCGCCACACCTGGAGGGCGTAGACGATGAGGGAGGCGACGCAGATCGCGCCGGCGATCCTCCAGGCGATGGGGATCAGTTCATACTGCGTGAAGCCCGGCATCCCGATCACGCTCAGGGCGGCGCCGAGCGGGGTGATCGAGAGGGCCCATCGCACGACCTGTTCACCGAACGGATCGCCGCGGAAGGCCCAGACGACGAGCGGACCGAGGTAGAGGATCATGAGCACGACGTAGACGGTGACGGTGGCGGCGGCCGTCCGCGAGTGGAAGGCGCCGATCGCCGCCGACAGGGCGAGCGTCATCGCCACCGCCAGAAGCACCGACACCAGCGCCAGCATGACCTGATTCCACATCGTCGGCTTGATCGTCGTCATCACGAGGTAGCCCGGGAGCGTGGCCGCGAGAACGAGGAGCATCGTCCAGGCGACGCTCGTCAGCTTGCCGGTCGCGATCCGCCATCCCGGGAGCGTCGTCGAGCGGAGAAGGCTCCATCCACCCCGCTCACGCTCCGAGGCGATGAGGCCGGCCGCGAGGCTGGGGGTGAGGAGGACGATCAGCGCGATCTGGAGGATGACGAGCAATCCGCCGATCGTCTCGACGCCCCAGTCCATCGTGCCATTGGTGGCCGCGAGGGTCATGAGGAGCGACACGACCGCACATCCCGCCGCCAGACGGAGGAGCCAGTGGAAGCGGCCGAAGCGGCGGGTGCGGAACTCCTTGACCATGATCGGATTGAGATAGAACGGAATCCCCGCCTTGCGCCGCTGCGGATCGACGAGGAACACCAGCCGGCGGACGATCCGCACCCACAGCGACCGGTCATCGGTGATCTTGCCGGCGTCTCGGGAGCGATCGAAGAGGCGGTGATCGAGTTGGAGGATCGTCGCCACCGCGAGCACGGCGGCGAGGCCGAGTCCACCGGCGAGGAATTGCCAGACCCCCGAATCCTTCTCGAGGAGGCCGCCGCCGACCGCTCCACCCTGGCCGACGAGGTGCATGACGACCGGGAGTGGGGAGAGCCGGCGGAGCCAGTCGGCGATCGTCGCGGAGAGGCCACTGGTGCCGCGGGTGAGGGCGTGCGGGGCGAGGGTGAGGAAGGCGACGGCGAACACGAGCCCATAGGTGACTCGGACGGCGGCGTCGGGGGAGGTGGCACGCGTGCTGACGAGGAGGCCGATGGCGATCGAAAGGATCGCCATGACGAGAATCACGGCGTAGAGCAGCGCGATCTGCCGCCAGGGATCGACGCCCCCCATCGCGTAGACGGCCGCTGCGGCAGGGAGCGTCGTGCAAAGAACGAGGCCGGCGAAGGCGAGGACACCGAGAAACTTCCCCGCGTAGATCCCGATCGGTGGAATCGGCGAATTGAAGAGGAGGAGGAGCGTCCCTTGGTTGCGTTCGCGGACGATGCTCGAGGCCGGGAAGGCGGGGACGAGGAGGAGAACGCCGCCGAGGAGCGCCGCGGCAAACACGAGGAAAGCCCCGCGCGAACCGGTGCCGGAGAGATCGACGATCCCGCCGGCGGGCCAGCGGGCGAGGATGAGGAGCGAAAACGCCACCGCCGCCGCCAACAGCGCGGCGAGGGCCCGGGGGGAGCGGAGAATGCCGAGGAACTCGCGGCGGAGGACGGGGATCATGCAGCGGGCGCCTCCCGGCGGGTGACGGAGAGGAAGGCATCCTCGAGATCCTTGGGGATCTCCCGGAACTGACTGACGTCGATCTTTCGGCCGACGAGGGCCGCGAGGATCGCCGCCAACTCCGTGTCGTTCTTGGCGGTGTCGAAGCGGACGAGGCTCTCGGTGGCGTGGGCCTTCACCCCCTCCCGTTCGTCCGCAGGGAGCGCCTCGCGGACGGCGGTGGCCGCGTTCTCCACCTGGGCCGGGCCGCAGAGCTGGATCTCGAAGGTCCGCTTTTGCCGCAGGTCGCGCATGATCTGGTCGAGCGTGCCGAAGGCCCGCAGCTTTCCCTGCGTGATGATCGCCACGACGTCGCAGATCCGCGACAGCTCGGGGAGGATGTGGCTGGTGACGATGAGCGTCTTCCCCATCCCGGCGAGCTTGAGGAGGAGATCGCGCATCTCGATGCGCGCCTGGGGATCGAGGCCGTTGGCCGGCTCGTCGAGGATCAGCATCTCCGGATCGTGGAGGAGCGTCCGGGCGACGCCGATCCGCTGCTTCATGCCGTGGGAGAGGGCCTCGACGTAGCGGTCCTGCATCCAGCCCGAGCCGGTCGTCTCGAGCACCTCGTCGATCCGCTTCGTGCGCACGCCGCGGGGGATCCCGAAGGCAGCGCCGAAGAAGTCGAGGTATTCGCGGACGCGCATGTTGTCGTAGGCGCCGAACGTGTCGGGCATGTAGCCGACGAGCCGCTTGATCCGCCAGGCATCGCGGACACAGTCGGCGCCGGCGATCGTCGCCGTGCCCGACGTCGGCCGCATCGCGCCGACGAGGATCTTGATCGTCGTCGTCTTCCCGGCGCCGTTGGGCCCGATGAAACCGAGGATCTGACCGCGGCGGAGCGAGAGGGTGAGATCGTCGAGGGCGGTGAACTCCCCGAACTTCTTCGTCAGGTTGCGGATGTCGAGAACCGGGTCTGCGGGTGCGTTCATGGCGGGTCTTCAGTTGGTGCGGCCATCGACGGAGAGACGGACGTAGTCGATGTCCCAGGTGCTGCTCACCGACGTGTCGATCTGTTGCTCGTACTGTTTTTTGTCGAGGGTGGGGGCGGCTCCCCGGGCATCCTCGGCCCGCTCCGCCACCGTCCGGCTGATGGCGATCGAGATCGGGACGGTGCCGCCGTCGACGGCGAGGTGCTCGGGGCCAAGGTCGATCTCGAACACCCCGTTGGGCTCGGTGAAGCGTTCGAGGACGATCGGCTGGCCGTCGCGGAACGCCCCCACCGTGACGTCGCGCGAGGGTGCGTTGACGCGGATCGTGAGCCGGCCCCGGTCGAGCGTGCAGGGAAGGACCGCGTCGGGGAGCTGAAAGCGGAGGAGGGTGTCGGTGGCGGTGGTGAGCCCCTTGACCCACTCCCCACGCCGACTGTCGAAGGCATTCGACTTCCCTTGATCGGTGACGCCGGGACGGGCGGGGAGGAAGGGGGGCGGGATTCGAAAGGGCGAGCCCGAGGGGGTCTGTTCGATATCGACCGGCGAGAGCCCGATCGTGGCACGGCGTTCGACGAAGCCCGCCGGTGGCTCCCAGGTCGGCCCCGCTTCCGGCTCGCACCAGAAGAGCATCCAGGGGCGGCGGCGGAGGGCGAGGGCGCCGGCGATGCCGTTGGGGGCCTGCGCCTTCGGCCGCCCCGTTTCGATCAGGTATTCCTCCGGGGTCTGCAGGAGTCGTCGCGCCGCTTCCTGCCGCCAGCGGGCGTCCCCCTCGAGGATCGAAGCCGGGTTGTACTGCCCCGGCGCCAGCACGCCGTCGACGGCGGCGACGAAGCTGCCATCGTCGCGGAGGGTGACCGACTGCGCCGGGCCGGGCATGCCGACGATCACCGGATCGCGGAGGGGGCCAAGCGTGCCGCGGTCGATCCGCCCCTCGAGCCCTTCCGGGCCGAAGCGGGCCCGCACCCTGCCGCCATCGACGCGGCCGAGCGCGCCGCGGAGGGCGAGTTTGTCGACGCTGCCGGCGTGTGTCGTCGTGTTTTGGGTGGCTTCCTGATCGTCGTCGAGCCAGGTGACACGCTCGCCGTTGGTCCCCTGCGAGGCGTCGGGGAAGACCCACGTCCGCTCGCGGCCCGTCCACGCGGTAGCCCGCGATTCGCGATCGAAGACAGCCGCGGCGCCGTCGAGGAGCGCTTCGTCGGTCGACGGAGAGAGCCGGAGGAGCGTTCCTTCAGCGATCGTCGGCTCCACACTGCGGGAGCTTGCCGCGCCGATGAGGCCGAGAACGGCGGCCGCCGCGACGCTCGTCGCCGGGACGAACCAGGCGAGCCGATCGAGGTTGTGCCGTGCACCCCACCGCCAGCCGACGAAGCACAGCCCGGCGCAGAACAGGCCGAGGATCGTGGCGGCGACCCACCGGGAAGGGGTGGCATAGCCGATCTGCTTTTCCAACCCTCCTTGGAGCCGGGCGACGTCGAGCCGATCGGGGCGACCGGCGAGGAGTCGCGTCGCGAGCGTGGCCGTCGCGCCGGTGGCGGTGACGCCGTCGGGCTGGACGAGGGCCCGCGGGCCGATCGTCGTGATGAGGATGTCCCCCTGACCGCACGGGACCCAGATCGCTGCCGGCCAGCCGCCGACGCGGGCGGGGACATCGGCGTGCGAGGTGACGACACGGACCAGGTCGACGGGCACCTCGAGATCGATCTCGTCGGTCCGCTCCATGCCGTTCTCCCGGTCGCGGGTCTCGACGGTGAAGCGGTCGATCTCCACCCGGTCGACCACCTCGATCCCGGCGTCGTGGCCGAGGATCGCTTCGACCGTCTCCGGAGAGACCGCGTCGAGAGCGATCCACAGCCGGCCACCATCGCGGACCCAGCCGCGGAGCATCGCCATCCCGGCGGTGTCATTTTCGAGCCGGTCGGTGGCGAGGAGGAGGACATCGAGACCGCGGCTGGTCATCGGCCACGGGGGGAGGAAGTCGGGGACGATCAGCGGCGAGGTCGGGTTGAGGCTCCGGCTCGTCCGCGCGGCGGCGAGGACCTGGGGCCATTCCTTGCGGAGGTTTTCCCAGGCGAGGGTCGGATTGAGCATTGGCCGGGGAACGATGAGCGCCGAGCGGACCGGATCGGCGCTGATGCGGAGAACAGCGGACGACGTCAGCCCCTCCCCCTCGCGTCGATTGAGAAGCTCGCGCTCCGATCCCGCCTCGAGGATCAGGCTCGTGTATTCGAGCCCCCCTTCCGACTTGGCCTCGGCGGGCACCTTGATCGGCAACCAGGTGGTGCGATCGCCGTTGGCCGGCACCCACAGCCGCCGTGCGTACTGCCGCTGTCCGCCTTCAAAAAGGATCGAGACGATCGCCTCCTTCGGCTCGGACGTCGGATTCGTGGCGCGGATGTCGAGCGTCGACCACTCCCCGAGTCGGTGCTGGAGGAGGGAACTCGTCGTGATCTCGAGGGCCGGCGGCGGGGGCGGGGGGCGCGTCGCTGCCGGGGCGTCACCTTGGGCCGTCGGCGGTGATGCGGGGGGAGGGCCGGGGGGCTGGGCACCGGCAGACGCGGGGGCCAGCGTGGCGATCGCCAGGCAGATCGCCGCGATCACTCGGCTCGTCCACGCTCGCCTCGGCGCGCTGTGCGGGGCATCGGCACCCATTACGGCAACTCCCGGATGCGGAGGTCGCGAAACTCCGCCCACATCGGCTTGCCGGCGTGGAGTTGGAGGGCGAGGATCCCGGAGCGGAGCGCGAGGGCGGGATCGTCGTCGGTGAAGTCGAGCGTCAGCCGGCCATTCATGAAGTGACGGATCCGGTTTCCTTCGGCGCGGATGACGACGTCGTTCCAGTCGTCGACGCGGAAGAGCTTGGCGTAGTCGGCCTGATCGATGAGCGTCGCATCGACCACCTTGCCGTCGCCGGTCCAGCGGGCACGCTCGCCGACGAGGCAGATCCGGCCCCGTTTTCCCCCCTCGTCGTAGATGAAGCCGGCGACGTTGGGGAGGGTCGATTCGTTGCGGAGTTCGTGCTGGTAGCCGCGGACGACCCAGGCGTTGCGGACCGCGGCATCTTTGGCATGCCGCGAGCGGTACTGGATGCCGGAGTTGTTGTCGGCGGTGCAGCGGAACGACAGCCTCAGTTCGAAGTCCTCCGTCACGCCCCCTTCCCAGAGAAGGAAGGTGTTGCCCTCGGCCACGGCCGCGGCGGTCGTCTCCCCGTGGATCACCCCGTCGCGCACGCTCCACAGCCGCGGATCGCCCGACCAACCTTGGAGATCACTGCCATTGAAGAGCCGCGTCATGCCGGCCTCCTCGGCCGGGGCGGAGACAGGCGCTTCGAGAACCGGCTCGGCAGCAGGGGCCGAAGGGACAAGCGCGAGCAGCGCGATCGCGAGCAGAGCGCTCGGCAGCAGGCAGGCATGGAACCGCGGCCGTGACATCTTCACCGGTCAACTCCCTCTCGATGGAATCCCCACCCCGCTCCGGGCGTCAGGATAAACCAAATCGGTGGCCTCGTGAGGCCCGCGGGTCTTTTTCCCGGGAGCGTTAGAATCGCGTCCCGTCCGGGCTGCCGCGACGGGGGCCGGGGAGATGTCACGCGCGGGGGGCTTTGCCATGCGGCGGATGCGACGGTTCGATCGATGGGGGGGAGTCGTCTCGATCCTGGGAGGCCTTTGGGCTGCCAGCTGCGGAAGCGCCGCCGAGCTTCCGCGGGTCGACGAGGTCGAACTGCAACCGCTGCTGGCGGCGACGGGGCGGCTCGTCGAGGCTCTCGATGTCGTCGGCGCGCCGTTGCCGGCAGCAACGAAGACGGCGCTGGCTGCCGCGGGGAAGGGGGGAGACGCCGGGCACGCGGCCGCTGCGATCCAGGCGATCCTCGATCCGCTCTGTGTGGTGGGGGTGACGATCAACGCCGAGAGCCGGGTGTCGGTGGTCGAAGGGCCGGCTGCGAAGGAGCTCGTCGAGCAGGGCTGGCGGACGTTCCTCGTCAAGGTTCACAACCTCGCCGGGATCACGGCGCCGATGCGAGTCGAGGGGCCGCAGCTCAAGCCGATGGTGAAGCGGAGCAGCGGGGCTCCCGACCCCCGCATCGAAGTCTCCCCCGAAGACGCCGCCGACCGCTGGCTCGATGCCGCGTTCTTCACGTCACAACCCCTGAAAGCCGAGCTGTCGGGGCTCGCCCTCGAATACCGCATCCTCCAACTCCATGCCCGCGACGCCGGGAAACGCGAGGCGACGCTCGGCTTCAACGTCGGTCAAGGGACGCAGGATCTCGGTTTCCGCGCCACGGTCCCGATCCTGTTTGAATGTCTCCCCGCGGTGACGGTGACCCTCGGCGTCCGCGACCACGACGGCAGCCCGACGACGGCGTCGTTTCTGTTCCGCGACCGCTTCGGCCGCGTTCATCCCAATCCCGCCCGCCGGCTCGCCCCCGACTTCTTCTTTCACGATCAGGTCTACCGGGCCGACGGCGAGACGATCGCTCTTCCCCCCGGCGACTACTCCGTCGAGCTGTCGCGGGGGCCCGAATACCGGGTGGCGCGGACGACGATCACGATCCCTGCCGACGTGGCAACCCACCGGGCCGACTTCCGCCTCGAGCGGTGGATCCAGCCCTCGAAGCGCCGTTGGTTCTCCGGCGACCACCATGTCCACGCCGCCGGCTGTGCCCACTACGAAAATCCCACGGCCGGCGTCGGCCCCGCCGACATGATGCGGCACATCGTCGGCGAGAACCTCGACGTCGGTTGCGTCCTCTCCTGGGGGCCGTGCTGGTATGTCCAGAAACAGCACTTCGAAGGGAAAACGTCGGCCCTCTCGACGCCCGATTCGCTCCTGCGCTACGACGTCGAGGTGAGCGGCTTCCCGTCGTCGCACGCCGGCCATCTGTGCCTCCTCCGCCTCACCGAGGACGACTACCCTGGCACGACGCTCATCGAGGAGTGGCCGAGTTGGACGCAGCCCGTCCTTGCCTGGGGACGGGACCAAGGGGGCGTCGTCGGCTACAGCCATTCCGGCTGGGGGCTCGAGCTTCCCGATGTGATGCCTGGGGGCGGGCGCGAGTTCCGCGGCCAGCGGCCGGCGAGCGATTGGCCGGGCAAGGCCGCCGCGAAGCTTCCCGACGACGCCATGCCCCGCTTCGACGGCATCGGCGCGAATGAATACGTCGTCACGGCCGCGACCGGCGTGTGCGATTTCCTCTCGGCGGTCGACACGCCGGCGGTGTGGGAACTCAACGTCTGGTACCACACCCTCAACTGCGGCCTCACCCCCAGGATCAGCGGCGAGACCGACTTCCCCTGCATCTATGGCGACAAGGTGGGCTTGGGGCGGATCTACGTGAAGCTCGACGAGGGGCAGCCGCTCGATTTCGATGCCTGGGTGAAGGGGGTCAAGGACGGCCGCAGCTACTGCGGCGACGGCCTCTCGCATGTCCTCGAGTTCGCCGTCGATCACGTGGCGGTGGGGGAGCGGGGGGATGGCGGCCGGCTGAGCACTCGCGTCCTCGACGCGCCCGGCACGGTGACGGTGGCTTGCGACGTCGCGGCGCTCCTGGCCGATCCGGAGCCGACTCCGGCGACGGAGGCGATTCGCTCCCGGCGTCTCGACGACAAGCCCTACTGGCACCTCGAGCGCGCCCGGGTCGGCGGCTCGCGGCAGGTGCCGGTGG
>JBIIQL010000376.1:0-4318 GCA_044342095.1 Pirellulales bacterium | reverse complement strand
CGTGACGCTCGGGGAGGTCCTCGCGGCGCTCGAACGCAACAACGAGAGCACCGGCGGCGGCTACATCGTCAAGAACGGTGAGCAGCGGTTCATCCGCGGCCAGGCGCTCCTCCAAAGCGTCGCCGACATCGAGCAGGTGGTGGTGCGCAGCCCTGCGGGGGGCGTGCCAGTGCTCGTCCGCAACATCGGCCGCGTCTCGATCGGGCCGCTGACGCGACAGGGGGCGGTGACGCGTGGCGGCCGAGGGGAGGTGGTGACGGGGATGGTGATGATGGTTCGTGGTGAGAACAGCCGGCGCGTCGTCGGGGCGGCGAAGGCGAAGCTCGAGGAGATCCGGCGGACGCTGCCGCCCGGGGTCGAGATCGACATCGTCTACGACCGCTCGGAACTGATCGCCCGGACGCTCGACACCGTCCTTCACAATCTGGCCGAGGGGGGGCTGCTCGTGATCGGCGTCCTCTTGGTCCTCCTCGGGAACGTCCGCGCCGGCCTCATCGTCTCCCTGGCGATCCCGCTGTCGATGCTGTTCGCGTCGAACTTGATGTGGGCGACGGGGATCTCGGCGAGCCTCATGAGTCTCGGAGCCATCGACTTCGGGCTCGTCGTCGACAGCTCGGTGATCATGGTCGAGAACTGCGTCCGCCGGCTCGGGATGGCCGCCCCGGGGGAATCGAAGCTCGCGATCGTCCGCGACGCCGCGATCGAGGTTCGGGGACCGACGATGTTCGGCGAGCTGATCATCGCGGTGGTCTACCTCCCGATCCTGTTCCTCGAGGGAACGGAAGGGAAGCTGTTCCGCCCGATGGCGCTGACGGTGCTCTTCGCCCTCCTCGGGTCGCTGGTCATCTCGCTGACCCTCATGCCTGTGCTGGCGGCGACGTTTCTCCGGCAAGAGCCAGAGCACGAGCCGCTCCTGATGCGCGTTTTCCATCGGCTCTATCACCCGGTGGCCCGGTTTGCCGTCTGGCACCCGGTGTGGATTTCGCTCGGGGCGGCGGCGCTGGTGGCCGCGACGATCCCCGTCGCCACGCGTCTGGGGGCGGAGTTCATGCCGCGGCTCGACGAGGGGGATCTCCTCGTCGAGGTGGTGCGGCTGCCGAGCGCGACCCTCGAGGATTCGGTGCCAATCACGACCCGGATCGAGAAGGTGCTCGGCGAGTTTCCCGAGGTGCGGACGGTGTTCTGCAAGACCGGACGGCCGGAAATCGCCAACGACATCATGGGAGTGCAGCAGACCGACGTCTGGGTGATGCTCAAGCCCCGCCGCCTGTGGCCGGCGGAGGTGTCGCGGGACGAGCTCGTGGGACGAATGTCGGACGCTCTCGCCGCGGCGGTGCCGGGGGCGAACTTCGGCTTCAGTCAGCCGATCGAGATGCGGGTCGATGAGCTCGTGGCCGGCGTGAAGTCGGACGTCGCCGTGCTCCTCTACGGCGACGATCTCGACACCCTCGGCGATCTCGGCAAGCAGATCGAGCGGTTGCTCCGCGGCATCCCCGGGGCGGTCGACGTGCGGGCCGATTGGCAGGCCAACGTCCCCACCACGCGGATCGATGTCCGCCCCGAACAACTCGCCCGCCACGGCATCGACGGCGCCGAGGTGATGCGGACGGTGTCGGCGATGGGGGGGATTCCGGCGGGGGTGATCTTCGAAGGTCGGCCCCGCTACCCACTCGTTCTCAAGTTTCCCCGCCAGTGGCGCGAGGACGCCGAACTCATCCCGCAGATCCCCGTCGGCACGGCCGCCGGTCGCCCGGTGCCGCTGGGTGAACTCGCCGACGTCATCAACGAAGAGACGCCCCCGTCGATCGAGCACGAGAACTCGCGCCGGCGGACCTACGTGTCGGCCAACGTCCGCGGTCGGGACGTGGCCGGCTTCGTCGCCGAGGCGCAGGCCGTGGTCGATCGGGAGGTGCGGCTGCCGACGGGGTATTCGATCGCCTGGGGAGGCGACTTCGAAAACCTCGTTTCGGCCGGCCGCCGGCTGGCGCTCATCACCCCGCTCGTGCTCGGCCTGATCGCCATGCTCCTCTATACGAGCTTCAAGTCGTTTCGTCTGGCGGCGCTGATCTTCTGCGCGGTGCCGGTCGCGGCCTCGGGAGGCGTGGCGGCCTTGGCGATGCGTGGCATGCCGTTCTCGATCGCGGCGGGGGTCGGGTTCGTCGCCCTGTTCGGGGTGGCGGTGCTCAACGGCCTGGTGTGGGTCAGCGGTGCCGAGCACGCCCGGCAGGCGGGCATGTCCCCGCGTGAGGCTGCCCTGTCGACGGCCGAGGTCCGCATCCGTCCGGTCCTCATGACCGCGCTCGTGGCGAGCCTCGGGTTCCTCCCGATGGCGATGGCCACGACTGCCGGCGCTGAAATCCAACGTCCCCTGGCCACCGTCGTCATCGGTGGGATCGTCACGAGTACCCTCCTAACGGCGCTGGTCATCCCGGCGATCTACCCCTGGTTCGTGCCGGCTTCCCTGCCGGACGTCGCCGGCGGACGCCACGCGGGGTAAAACGTCTGGTCGACGGGGGAGCCGTCGTTCTCCCCACGCCCGTTTCCGACGCCACGAAGTCCCATCCGTTCCTCCTGTCCGAAGCCGCGGTGCCCCCATGACGCTCAACGAGTTCCAGTCGCTCATCCGCCGCATGTACCACGACAAGGATGCCGCCAGGGGCGTCGAGGGGACGTTCATGTGGCTGACGGAGGAAATCGGTGAACTCGCCACGGCGCTCCGCAGCGGCACCAAGGAGGAGATCGCGCTCGAGTTTGCCGACGTGCTCGCCTGGCTCGTGACGATCGCCAACGTCGTCGACGTCGATCTGGACGAGGCGGTGCGGCGCAAGTACGGGCAGGGATGCCCGGGATGCGGACGCCTGGCATGCACCTGCCCCGATGCGGAGAAGCCGTGATGCGGGCTGCCGTTCACGATGCTGTGGGCGAGCCCCGTTCCGGCCCCCTGCTTCCGAAAGACCGCGGCGGCGCTGCGCCGTCGATCTCAGCAGCAGCCTGGCGCGTTGTCGGCCAGGTCGCCGTCTGGGTCGCCGTCGTGTGGTGCGGTGTCCGCGGTGCCGCGGTGCGCGCCGACGGCGCGACTTCCCGGGTGTCTGGGGAAGCCTGGGAGGCGGCGATCGGATTCGATGGCGTGTACCGAACCGGCTCCTGGACGCCGCTGCTCGTCACGCCGGCGACGGCGACGCGCGTGTGGGTCGAGGATCCCGATGGCGAACTCGTCGGCTATCCGCCCGTGGATGATGCATCCCAGACGGGGCAGGGGGGGCTCGAGGGGGCACGCCGGTTCCGTGTCCGCTTCGGGCGTCCGGCGGGGCGGGTTCTCGTCGACGACGGGAACGGGGCGACCGCTTCCCTCCGGGTCCCGGTGCCGCTTGAGTCGACCGACGAGGTGTTGCTCGTGATCGGTGACCTGCCGAGCGCGGAACGCGCCGCTCGATTGCTCCAGCGCGAGGATGGATCGCGGATTCGCGTCGTCGCCTTGGCCGATGCGTCGGGGCTGGGGCCGGCCGATCTCGATCTCGACGGGACCGACGCGATCATCGTCTGCGGTTCGGTGGTGGCCAGGACGCCCTCGGGGGCGCTCGCCGGGGTCGATGCCTGGGTGCGTCGTGGCGGGAGGCTCGTGTTCCTCGCGGGGATGTCGGCGGCCCCGCCAGGCCTGGCGGAGGGGCCGGCGGCATCCTGGTTGCCCGGGCCGGCAGGACGGGGGGGACGCGTGGCGCGGATGGTGCCGCTGCGGCGATCGGCGGCGATCGAAACCTATTCCAAGGCCGGTCGGCCGCTCGACCGCAACGCCCTCGGCGGCCTCGAGATCCCGGTGCTCGACGATGCCCCCTCGATCGATGGCACGATCGAGGCCTGGGAGGGGAACGCCCCCACCGATCTTCCGCTCGTCGTCCGCCGCGCCCACGGCTTCGGCACCGTCACCTGGGTGGGGCTCGATCTCGATCAGGGGGCGTTCCGGAATTGGCAGGGTACCGACTCGCTCCTCGGCGAGCTCCTCGGCGGCCCGTCCCGTCAGGCGGGCCGGTCACGGGAGCTGAACCGGCGATCGCTCGATCTCGGTGGGCAGCTGCGTTTGGCGGTCGATCGCTTCGACGGGGTCACGCCCGTGCCGTTCGAGGTGATCGCCGGCCTGGCTCTGCTCTACATCGCCTGTCTCTATCCGGTGGAATGGTGGCTGGTGTCGCGTGGGGGAAGGCCCGCTCTGGCCTGGCTCACGCTGCCGGCGGTGGTCATCCTGTTCGCGGGGATGGCTGGGTGGATCGCGGGGCGATGGAAGGGGGATGCGTGGCGCGTCCGTCGCGCCGATGTTGTCGAT
>JBIIQL010000375.1:0-4334 GCA_044342095.1 Pirellulales bacterium | reverse complement strand
TAGCCTGCGGCAGCGATCGCGGCGCGTCGTGACGAGCACGCTTTTTCTCCTCGAGCATGCCGGCCCGCTCCCCACCGGCGGAATCCGTCTCGAGCGCTTCCGGCAGGCGGTGCCGTTTTGGATGCAACTCTTGGCGAGCCTCGCCCTCACCTGGCTCTTGGTCGAGCCGCGCTTCATCCGCGCCGATTCGCGGCAGACCGTGGCGGTGGTCCTCGACAGCTCGGCGTCGATGGCGGCTTTCCGCGAGCCAACCGTTGCCGCCCTCGCGCGCGTGCTCGAGCGGCTCGGCGCCGTCGCCGGCCACACCGACTGGCACCTCCTCGAGACCGGCTCACGTCGCCCCCCCCTCCATGCCGGCGACGATCTCGCCGGGCTCCTCGGCGCGCTCCCCCGCTGGCAGCCGACGCTCGGCACGCACGACGCAAGCGCGGCGCTCGCGGTGGCTCAGTCCCTCGCACCGGCCGATCGCGGGGCCGTGATCCTCGTCACCGACCGCGACGTCGCCGTCCCTCCAGGCGTGGCCCTTCTCTCCGTCGGCACGCCGATCGACAACACGGGCTTCGTCGGCGCCGACGTCTCCGTGGGCGAGCCGGAGACCGACCCTGCTACCGG
The DNA here is from genome assembly GCA_044342095.1 of Pirellulales bacterium. Lineage (GTDB taxonomy): Bacteria > Planctomycetota > Planctomycetia > Pirellulales > UBA1268 > QWOP01. Next base: position 3,722 of record JBIIQL010000375.1, on the reverse strand, counting down.
TGAGCGATCCCCACGGTGGCGGGCGATCGTCGCCAATCGGGGCGAGCGTCCGAGCCGGCGTAAACTCTCGATCCTCACCGGTCCCACCGCCGGGCTCCCCGCGGCGTCGCTCCAAGACCCCTTCGACATCGAGCTTGCGCCTGGGGAGACGAAGACGCTCACCGGGGCGTGGCCAGCCGGCGCCGAGCGAGTGCTCTTGGAAATCACTCCCGACCGCTTCCCGCTCGACGACCGGATGGCGCTCGTCCGCCCGGTGCCGCGGCGCGTGCGCGTCGCGATCCGCGCGGGCATGCCTGGCGGCGAGCTGCTAGGCCGGATGCTCGCGGCCGCCACCGATGTGGAGATCGTGGCCGATGCCGACGGCGCCGATCTCGCCGTCGAGCCGTTCGGCACCGACGGTACCGGGGCCGCCGTGCAGGTCGCCGCCACGGACACCGACACCGAGAGCGCGGAAACGGACAACGAAGCCGCTCAGGACGCCGACGAGGCACCTCCCGCTCCGCCGCCGATGCGTCTCGACCCGGCGCCGCTTTCCGTCGAGGATCATCCGCTCGTCCGCGATCTGGCCTGGAACGGTTTTCTCTCCGGCCCCGCCGGGCCGATCGAGCCTGCCGACGGCGACGAGCCGCTGGTCTGGAAAGGGGCCAGGCCGCTTGTCCTGCTGCGCAAAAGGATCGCGGAGACTGGCTCGGTCGGCGAGGTGCTCCTCATCAACGCCGATCTCGAGAGTTCGACGGCCGCCCGAACCCCGGCACTCGTCGTCCTCCTCGAGCGCTTCGTGGAGCGCGTCCGCGGCCGGATCGATCGGCCGTGGGCCGGCACGTTCCAGGCCGAGGAGGAGATTCCGATGCCGCCGCTCGTGGCCACGCTCGTCGTCGAGCCACTCGCGGGCGCGGCGGCTGCGGCCGGAGCGACACCGCGGCCACGCTCCCAGCCCTTCCGGGGCCGAGCCCCGGCCGACGCCGGATTCTTTACCGTCGTTCCGCGCGACGGCGAAGCCTCCGCGGAAGTGCGTCTCCACGGCGCGACTCAGCAGGCCGATCCCCGGGAGTCGGACTTCCACTCAGCCGGCCCTGCCGACACTGTCGATGAGGTGCGCCTCGAGTTGGCCCGCCGGCAATCGGTCGCCGATTCCTTCCTTCCTGGATGGCTGGCGCTCGTCGCCGTGGCCCTCCTTGTCGCCTGGGGATGGAAGCAGGCGCCACGCGGCGTGCCGGCCGCGGGAGGCTCGCCATGATCCGCTTTCTCGCCCCCCATTGGTTTCTCCTCGTGCCTGTGCTCGTCGTGGCGGGGTGGCAGTGGCGGGCCCTCGGCCTCGCTCGCCCCCTCCGGGCCCTCTGCCTGGCGCTCGTCGTCGTGCTTTTGGCAGGGCCGCAGATCCGCAGGCAGGGAGACGGCCTCGACGTCTGGCTCCTCGTCGATCGCTCCGATTCGGCGGCCGAGGTCCTCAGCGCCCGCCTCGCCGAATGGGAGACGATCCTCACATCATCGAAGGGGCGCGACGACCGGCTGATCGTCGTCGACTTCGCCGACGAGGCGGTGACGAGAGGGGCGATCCTCCGCGCTGGTGCCGCGGGCACCGAATACGCAGGCCGCACCGGCGCCACGCGGCTGAAGTCGGCGGCGCTCCATGCCCTGGCCCAGATCCGCCCCGACCGCGCTTCCCGCCTCCTCGCCCTCACCGACGGCTTCTCCACCGAGCCGGTCGATGGCCTCGCCGATACGCTCGTCGAGCGAGGCGTGCCGCTCGACCTCCGCTTCCCGCCGTCATCGCTCGACGAAGACTACGCGATCGCCGGCATCGACATGCCGCGGCGCGTCCTCCCCCGCGAGGGAATGATCGTCAGCGCCGTCGTCCGTGGCCCCGGCGATGCGACGATGCCGGTGGAGGTGTCGCGAGACGGCGAGCCGATCGCCCGGCTTTCCGCCGAGGTGATCGACGGGCAGGCGAGAGTCCGGTTTGCCGATCGACTCGCGCAGCCCGGGAGCCATCGATACTCCGTCCGTATCCTCCCCGAACGAGACGCCCATCCCGGCAACAACGTCGCTGAGCGCTGGGTGGAGGTCGTCGGTGGCCCGCGTGTCCTCGTCGTCTCAGGCTACGAGCCCTCGCCGCTGGCCACGCTCCTCCGTGCCCAGGGGATCGAGGTCGAGGAGGTGTCGGATCTCGCCAAGGTCCACCTCGGGATGCTCTCCGGGGCGAAGGGGGTGATCCTCGACAACGTCCCCGCCCACCGCCTCGACCCGGCCTTCATCCGCGCCCTCGAGTTCTTCGTCACCGAGCAGGGAGGAGGGCTCGCGATGATCGGCGGTCGATTCTCGTTCGCCGGTGGGGGCTGGTCGGGCTCGGCCGTCGCCGGGCTCCTTCCGGTGACGATGGAGATGAAGGAGGAGCATCGCAAGCTCGCCGTGGCGATGGCGATCGTCATGGACCGCTCCGGAAGCATGGCGATGACGGCCCCCGGCACGGGGCGGACGAAGATGAGCCTCGCCGACGACGGCGCCGCGCGGTCGATCGAGCTCCTCGGTGAGAACGATCTCATCGTGGTGATCCCCGTCGACTCCGCCCCCCATCCCCTCTCCGACGGGCTCGTCGCCGTCGGCCCCAACCGCAAGCAGCTCGTCGACGCCACACGGCGGGTGACGAGCGGCGGCGGCGGCATCTACTGCTACACCGGCCTCAAGGCGGCCTGGGCGATGCTCCGCGAAGCCGAGGTCGGCCAGCGGCACGTGATTCTCTTCGCCGATGCCGCCGATGCCGAGGAGCCTGGGGAGTACAAGGCGCTCCTCGCGGAGATGACGGCGGCGAAGTGCACCGTGAGCGTTATCGGGCTCGGGTCGGAGAAGGATTCCGACGCCGAGTTCCTCCGCGACGTCGCCCGGCTCGGCAACGGCCGGGTGTTCTTCAACGCCGACGCCGCCGAGCTCCCGGCGCTGTTTCAGATGGAGACGGCGACGATCGCCCGCTCCGCGTTTCTCGAGGACGCCGTCGGTGTCAACGGTACCCCCGGCTGGCTCGAGATCGCCGCCAGCCCGCTCGGTTGGCCGGCGACGATCCCCGCCTACAACCTCGTCTATCTCAAACCCCAGGCCTCGCAGGCCGCCGTTTCGACCGACGACTACGCTGCCCCCTTGGTCGCCTTCTGGCAGCGGGGCGCCGGCCGAGCCGCGTCGATCGCCTTTCCGTTGGGCGGGGAGCGTTCCGAGTCGACGCGGGCCTGGGAGGGCTGCACGGCGCTTGTCGGCACGCTCGGCCGCTGGCTCGTCGGCCCATCAGCCCCGGAAGGGATCGGGCTGCGCACGACCGTCGACGGGAGCCGGGTCCGGTTCGAGCTCCATCACGACGAGTCCTGGGCCGATCGCCTGGCGATCACCGCGCCGCGACTGGCGGTCGCACGGGGCAGCGGTGGCTCGAGCGCCCCGATCCCCTGGGAACGAATCGCCCCCGGAGCCTACAGCGCCTCGCTCGAGCTCACCGACACCGACTTCCTCCGCGGGGCGGTGACCGTCGGCAATGCCGTGCTCTCGGCCGGCCCGCTCGACGTCACGGTCGATCCCGAATGGACGTTCGATCCCCGCCGCCGTGATCAGGTCCGGGCCGCGGCGCTGGCCAGCGGCGGCGTCGAGCGACTCGACTTGAGCGACATCTGGACAGCCCCACGACCGGTGGCCTGGCAGGGGCTGGGGCGCTGGCTCACGCCGCTCCTCCTCCTCGCGCTCCT
>JBIIQL010000374.1:0-4336 GCA_044342095.1 Pirellulales bacterium | reverse complement strand
GAGACCCTCGTCGTCTGGGGGGGCGAGTTCGGCCGGACGCCGATGGAACAGGGGGACGGTGGCAGAAACCACAACCCCTACGGATTCACCGTCTGGCTCGCCGGTGGCGGAGTGAACGGTGGCCGCGTGATCGGCGCCACCGACGAGATCGGCCTCCGCGCCGTCGAGGATCGGCAGCATGTCCGCGATCTCCATGCCACGATCCTCGCGGCCTTCGGGCTCGACCACGAGCGGCTCGTCTTTCCGCACGATGGCCGGGACGAACGCCTCACCGGCGTCCTCGGGGCAGCCCGGCCTATCGCCGGCGTCCTCGGCTGAAGACGTGTCAGCGCACAAGCGCGCCAGGGACCACGACCTCGGAGACGTATTCCTGCGGGCATGGCGCCGTCTGGCTCTCCCCCGCGATCGGCATGAGCGTGCCATCGGCGGCCATGGCCTGCGTCGTCATCGGCGGGCAGGGACCTTCGGAAATCGCGCCGGCCTGGGCCACCGTATCGCTGATCAGGACCGCGCCCGGCGGGAGCGATGCGACGCTCCCCGGCGGCAGGCCCACGCTGCCCGGGGGAAGCGCCGCGGTGGGAATCGTGCCCGCGACGACGGTGCCGGGGGGGAGCGTCGCCACCGGCGCCGGCATGACCGTCGCGGCGGCCGCGGGATTGACCGCCGGCGTCGCGTAGCCGGCCGGCTGGGTGTAGACCGGTGGGGCGGCCGGGTAGGCGTAGGCGTACTGGTCCTTCGTGGAAGCGCAGCCCGCCGCGATCAGGGGGGTGGCGAGCATCAGCAGGGGGAGCGGGAGGGAGAGCGTCGATCGGCGCATCGCAGGCTCCGGAAGGGGGCAGCCGCGAGACGGTAGAAGCCGTGGGCGCCGGGGGTCAAGACCGATCCCCCCCTCCCGGTGACCGCCACGGGCCGCAGGATTCCGGTTCGCAGCGGCCTTCAGGCCCCCTCGAACAGCGCGATGCTCGCGGTGAATCCGTGGAGGAAGTTGCGCTTCCCGATCGGGCCGATCTCCCCCTGGGCGAAGAACCCGGTGGCCGGGACCGGCCCGAGCGCGTCTTGGAGGGAGCGGGCGTCGTGGTGGGGGGTCTGGAACAGCCGGGTGCCCCGACCGTTGCAGGTGAAAACGATCGCCCCGACTGGCGGCGTCACGCTCGGCCCGAGCGTGAGGAGATGGAGGAGGTCTTCGTGGGCCGTGTCGGCGTCACGGACATGGAACTGCACCGTCTGACCGGTGCGGACGAGGTCGCCGACGGCGATCACGCCCGATTCCGGATCGGCCCCGACGACGTTGCGGACGAGGAAGTCGCCGCGCTGGAAGCGGTCCTGGTATTCGCTCGCGACCCGGCCGAGGTGGAGCGACGAGCGGACGAGCTGCCGGTCGGCCTCGGTCAAGTCGCCATAGACCTCGCGCAGCCGTTCGAGCGCGGGGCGCCCCCCGAGCTCGACGATGACGTTCTCCTCCGCCCGCGTGATCACCATCGGCCGTCCGATCGGGCGGCAGCCCTGGGAGACGACCGGGCGGATCCGTGCCGCGCCTCCGACGACCACCCCGACGGCCCCGCAATCGGAGAGATGGCGCCCCGCCACGAGCGTGTTGCTGCCGGGAACCCAGCCACCGCTCGCCATGCCGCCGACGATCGGGACGCCGGGATGGTCCTTCTCCATGCGGGCGATGAAGGTGTCGACCGGGAAGGAGAAGGGATCGGCAAGGAGGAGCATGCCGGCCCCTTCCGGCCACCCGACCGTCAGCTCCGAGGGCCAGCCGACGAACGTTCCGCCGTCGGGATTGCTCACGTACTCGAGGGCGAAGGTCTCGACGACCGCCCCCGGCAGTCGTGCCAGCCAGACCGAGACCGCGGGGCCCGATTCATGCTCGGTCGCCCCGGCGAGGACCCCCTCCACCGTCGTGGCGATGACGCGATCGACCCCGAGGGTGTCGGCGAGGCCGTCGAGCGCGGGGCGGATCGCCTCGCCGTAGGCGGATGAGACGAACACGACCGCGAGCGTCGCGGCCCCTTCGGCCCCCAGATCGGCGCGGGCAAGCGTGCCAGCCTCGCGGAGCGCCAGTTCCAGGTCGGCCTGCGTCGAAGCCCGGGCTGCGCAGCGGAGAGCCGGCGTGGCGGAAGCGGGGCTGGGGCTCGTGTCTTGCATCGGTCGGCCGTCGGTCTCAGGTGACGATGTCGGCGAAGGTCGTCACCACCGGGTGATCGAAGACGCTCGTGGCGGGGCGGTTTCCAGGACGGTCGGCCAGGGCCGTCTGCATGCCGGCGCGACGGGCGGCGTCGAGTTCCTCGCCGACGTCGCTCACGAACAGGATCTGCCGCGGCGTGAGCGCCATGTCGGCGGCAATCCGCTCGTAGCTTGTCGTCTCGCGTTTCGGTCCGGTGGCGGTGTCGTAGTGGCCACGGAGATGGCCGGTGAGATCGCCGTGGGCGGTGTGGCCGAAGAACAGCCTCTGGGCCTCGACCGACCCCGACGAGTAGATCCGGACGTCGAGCCCCGATCCGCTCCACAGCTCGAGCGCCGGCGGCACGTCGTCGAAGACGTGGGAGACGAGGCTCTTGTCTTCGAAGCCGTTTCGCCAGATCCGCCCCTGAAGGCTTTTCAGCGGGCCGAACTTGGCATCCCGACGGATCAGTTCTCGCGCCGCCGCGGCGCTGCGCGAGACGAACGTCTTCGGATCGTCACCGTCGCTCCAAGGGTCTCCCGCCTCGGCGAGGATCTCGAGCGCCGCCGCACGAACCGACGCATCGGCCTCGTGCAAGGCGAGGAAATCGCCGACGCGCTCACGGGCGAACGTGAACAGGACGTCGTAGACGAAGGCGATCGAGGAGGTCGTCCCCTCGACGTCGAGGAGGACACCGCGGCCGTCGAACAGGATCACGTCGCGTCCTTTCCGGTCCCGGCCATCCAGGCCGGCCCGAGGCACAGCGGCTCGTAGGCGGTGTGAACGCCCCCCTCGACGTAGTGCGGTGTCCAGCCGCTCATGTCCTGAAAGAGGCGGATGGCGCGGATTCGACGGTCTTCGCAGAGATCGAACCAGTGCCGCGTATCGATCGGCACGCTGATCAGATCGCCGGCCCCGACTTCGATCGCGAACACGGTATCGGTGCCGTCAGGCCCAACGCCATGGATGTGGAACACGCCACGGCCCTGGAGGATGAAGCGGACCTCGTCCTCGGAGTGGGTGTGCTCCTTGGAGAACTTGGCGAGCATCGCATCGAGATTCGGCGTCTCCGGCCGGACGTCGATGACGTCAGCCGTCACGAAGCCCCCGCGCGCTTTGAGCGCCTCGATCTCCGGGGCGTAGGCGGCGAGGATCTCGTCGGACGGTGCGCCCGGATCGACCCGGTCCTCGAGGGGCCAGACCTCGTGGTCGATGTGGAAGCCGGCGAGGAACGTCTTCACGTCGTCGAAGCCGGTGATCCGACGGTTTGCGGCGGGGATGGTGACGATCGCCATGATGGGGCTCCGGAAACGAAAGGAAGTGGTGGGGACGGGGCGCGGAGTGGTCGGCGTCTGGGGGGCTGTGGTGCCGGCGGATGATCGCCGGAGAGAAGCGGATCAGGGGAACATCACTGCTGTTGCTGGGCGGTCTGTTGCAGGCGGACCCCCGCCGGCGCCGGAACGGTCGGGCCGGTGGTCACTCCCGCGGCGGCGAAGGTGCGGGTGCGGGCCACGACCTCGAAGAGAAACTCGTGGATCTCGATCTGCCGCCGCGCTTCCGCGAGATCGCGGCCCCAGGTGTAGAGGCCGTGGCCTGAAAGGAGGAAGCCGTGGAACGGCGGACGCTTCGGATGGCTCCAGTCGGCGGCGTGGAAGCGGGCCCGAATCCGCGCGGCGAGTTCGTCCATGTCCTGGGCGTTGGCGAAGATCGGCACCTCCTCGAAGGTGTCGTGGGTGACGATGCCGTCGAGACCCTTGAGCATCTCGTAGCCCTCGATCCGCACGGCGCCCCGGGGAAGGTCGGCGCGGGAGAGGATCGTCGACCACACCGAATGGGTGTGGAGGATGGCGCCGACGGAGGGGACCAACTCGGCGATCAGGCAGTGGAGGAGCGTCTCGGCGGAGGACTTCTTCCCCGATCCGTCGCACGGGGCACCGGTGGCGTCGACCCGGACGAAGTCGTCGCGGCTGAGGGCCGACTTGTCCTTGCCACTGACGGTGATCGTCAGCTCGAGTGGCGAGCGGGTGGAAACGACGCTGTAGTTGCTGCTCGTTCCCAGCGACCAGCCCCGGCCGTGGAACTCCCGGCCCACGGACCTGAGTTGGTCGATGGGGTCGAGGGAGGTGTCGAACGGAGGGGGGGGAAGCGTTGGCATGATGATCTCGCGGG
>JBIIQL010000373.1:0-4356 GCA_044342095.1 Pirellulales bacterium | reverse complement strand
GAGGGGCCCGGAGTAGCTAAACGGGCAGGTCGTCGGGGCGCCGGTCTTGCAGGCATGGAGCCACTCGGCGTGATGGCCGAGCGACGGCGGGATCGATTCGGCCGGCCGCTTGAAGTCACGGACGTCGGGGCCGAAGAGGAGGAGGTGGCGGCCGTAGTCGGCAAGGAGGCTTCCCTGGCTGCCGACGAATAAGCAGCCGGAATCCCAGCGCGGGATCGAGCCCTCTTCCCAGGCCGGCGGCTTATCCTTCCCCTGATACCACGTCAGCGAGAGGGGAGCACGGTCGCCACGGGCGCCGTACGTGTAAGTGACGTGCATCGACGCCGGAGCGAGCTCTGGGTGGGGGGGAGGACCGAAGGCTTCCACGGTCTTGGGGGCATCCAGATCGAGCGCCCAGAAGGGGAGATCGATCCAGTGGCTCCCCAAGTCGGACATCGTGCCGCTGCCGAAATCCCACCACCGATACCACTTCGGTCCCGGCCAGTAGACCTCGTGGAAGGGGCGCTGTGGGGCGGGGCCGAGCCACAGATCCCAGTCGAGCCCTTCGGGAATCGGCGTCGAGCCGACGGGGCGATCCTGGACGGCGACGATGTCGCCATACTTCTTCGCATCCTCCGGCGACTGCAGCCCCCACGCCCGGCCGACCCAGCAGTGGACGTCGCTCACCTTCCCAATCGCCCCTCCCTTCACGAGCTCGACGACGCGCCGGTAGTTGGCGTCGGCGTGGATCTGCGTCCCCATTTGCGTGGCGACGCCGGCCCGCTTTGCCGCCTCGGTGACGACGCGGGCCTCGCGGACGTTGTGCGTCAGCGGCTTCTCGCAATAGACGTGCTTCTTCTCGCGGAGCGCCGGGAGCGTCGCGAAGGCGTGCGTGTGCTCGGTGGTGCTGACGACGACGGCGTCATAGTCGGAGGGCTTGAGCTCCTCGTAGAGCCGGCGGTAGTCGCCGAATCCCTTGGCACCGGGGGCCTTGCCGAGGGCGCCGGCGAGCGTCTTGGCGTTGACGTCACACACCGCCACGACCTGCTCGCCGAGGACGGCGTCGAGGTTGCCGCCGCCACGGCCGCCGCAGCCGATCACCGCCATCCGCAGCTTCTCCGCCCGGTTCTCGGCACGAACGATTGCCGGCAGGCTGAAAACGGTGCTCGCGGCGATCGAGCCCCCGAGAAACGCTCGCCGGCTCGATCGACCGGCCGGACGCGGCGGGTCGGTGACAGCGTTGGTCGAGGTGTTCGGAAGCTCGGCGGACCGGGGCTCGGGGCGCATGGAGGGGCTCCTGCGGGGGATCGGGGATTGGGGTGGAGCATAGTCGGCGCCGATCGCGGGTGTCCAGAAACAGCGTCTGCCGAGGGCGTTGTCGCTCGGCGGCGGAGTGTGGCATCAGCCTTGCGGGGGGCGCGGGTGGGGGGCGATACTCAGTTTCTCGCTCCTCTCGCGGCACCCTCGCCATTGGCCAAGCTTTGGGGGGCTGTGCGTCGGGGTTTCGCCGCCGCCAAAGCTCTCCATGCCCAATCCTGCTTCAAAGCCCCTGCTCGCTTCAAAGCCACCGTTGAGCCCAGCCTGGTCGGGCGGCGTCGTGGCGATCCGGGCTTTCGTGGCGGCCGTCGTCGTCCTCGCCGCGTCGCTCGTGGCCGCCCCGGCGGCGGCGCAACGCGTCCTCGTACCGGAACGCGAGTGGAGCGATGCCACCGGGATGTTCAAGGTGCAGGCGAGCCTCGTGGGGATCGAGGGGACGGCCCTGACGCTCCGCCAGTCCGACGGCACCGATCTGACGATCGAGCTCGATCAGCTCGCTCCGCTCGATCAACTCATCGCCCGGCGGACGATCCGCCGACTCGCGCACCGCGGCGAAGGCTCGGCGCCGGTGGAAGCGTTCGACACCGCCGCCCGGGCCACCAACCACACCGATTCCCCCCCGCTCGCCCCCGAGCCGCTCGCCGCCGATCCGGCCGACGCCGGCCGGGCCCTCGTCGCTGGCAAGGTGAAGATCCTCCGCCGGGATCCGTTCGACCGGGTCGGGCGGGTGCTCGCGGTGGGGGGGGCGCAAGCCGTCGTGCTCGTGGCGATCGAGAACTCGACGCCGGGCCGGCCACTGCCGACGAGGCTCGTGTGGGTGTCGATGAAGTCGCAGGCGGTGATCGCCGAGCACGATCTCTCCGGCGCCGAGATCGTCCTCGACTACCACCCGATCCTCGAGCGGCTGTTGACGGTGTCGCGCGAGAAGTTCACCGCCGAGGGGGCGGCGAAGCAGGTCCTCACGCTCTGGGACGCGGCTTCAGGTCGTAAGGCCGCGACGGCGTGGTCGGCGTGGCGGGCGCCGTGTGGCGATGGCCAGCCTCTCGCCCGCCATCCCTGGGGGCGGATCGTCAACGACGCGCTCGTCGTCCATCAAAGCAGCCGGGAGGAGTTTTCCTGCTGGGACATCGACGCCAAGCGTGCCCTCTACCGGCTCGCCCAGGATCCGGGGCATTCGCCCATGCCCTCCCTTTCCGGTGGCGGCCGCTATCTCGCCCTCCCCGACACGCGCCGTGTCCAAGTGTGCGATGCGGCCACTGGAAACGTGCTCGTGTCGCTTCCCGTCGGCGCCACCTCGGGGGTGAGCTTCGATCCCGAAGGGCGCCGTCTGGCGCTCGTCCAGGAAGGGACCGTCCAGATCCACGATCTCGCCGATCCGACCGGTCCGATTCCCGTCTTCCATGCCCAGGGGGCGAGCCCGCAGCGCACCGCCTTGGCCTGGGTGGGGGAGGAGCAGCTCCTCATTCAATCGGCCCGCGGGATGGCGGCGGTCCTCTGGTCGGCGACCAAGGGGTTGCCCGCGTGGCGCTATGATTGGCAGCCGGTGCAGTCGGGCGACACCGTCGACGACCTCGCTGTCCGCGTCGTTCAGGGCATGCTCCTCTACGCCGCCCCACCGGACGACGACGAAGAAGACGCCGGCGCCGGCGAAGGGAAGAAGAAGCCGGGGACGACGCTCGCCGTGGTCGTGGCGGCGAAGATCCCGGAGCCGGCGGTGGTGAAGGCCGCCGACGAGCTTCCCGCGGGGCTCCCGGCCCTCGTCGAGCCGGGCACGGTCGTGGCCACGAAGGTCGACACGGGGGCCGATCACGACCGGGAGATCGCGACGGTGGCGAAGACGTTCGAGCGGACGAAGTGGGTCTACGACGCCGCCTCGCCGGCGGTGGTCGAAGTCTCCACGACGGCCGGCGGCACGGTCACCTACACCGATGCCGAGCGACGCGAGCGGCAGCTCAAGCAGGTGACGCCGACGACGCGGCGGATCCGGGTCGTCGTCCATGGGGTGCCGCTCGTCACCGCGAAGATCTCGACCGACATCCCCGACAAGCTCGTCCTCGGGGCAGGGGAGACCGACAAGGATCTCGCCGCCCGGCTCCCGACGCCCGACCTCCGCTGGATCGAGCGGATCCTCTTCCCCCCGGTGCTCGTCGACGTCACCGAGGCCGACGGCCTCGGCACGACCGCGTGCACCGCCTCTGGCCTCTCGACCAAACGGGCGAAGTGACGCTCCCGGCCGGTGCCTCGGTGGTCGACCATCCGCTCCGGGGCCGCGCGACCGGCGCATGCTACGATTTCCGTCGCTCGAAACCCCAGGGAGTGCCGTCGATGCCTCATCGCTGCGTTCAACTCGTTCGGTTGGTCCCGCTCGTGCGGCTGGCGAGCCTTGCCTGCCTCGTGATCCCGATGGCGATGACGCCGCTTGCCGCGGCCGAGGCTCCACGCCTCCCCCTCTGGAACGGCGCGGCGCCGGTGGGAGCGCCGGGGAGCACCGAGACCGAAGCTGCCGATGCCTTCATCACCGTCCATCTCCCCGAAGGAACGCCCGAGGGATCGACGACCCCCGCGGTCGTGATCTGCCCCGGCGGCGGCTACGGTGGCCTCGTCACCGGCCCGGAAGGGCATGGCATCGCCGCTTGGCTCAATGACCATGGAATGGCGGGAATCGTCCTCGAATACCGGCTCCCCGCAGGGCGGGCGTTCGTTCCGCTCGCCGATGCCTCCCGGGCCCTCCGCACCGTCCGGGCGAATGCCGCGGCGTGGCGGATCGATCCGAGCAAGGTGGGGATCATCGGCTTTTCGGCCGGCGGCCACCTCGCCTCCACCGCCGCCACCCACTTCGACGCCGGCGACGCCCAGGCCACCGATCCGATTTCGTTGCAGTCGTCGCGCCCCGACTTCGCGATCCTCGTCTACCCCGTCGTGACGCTTGGCGACGTCGGCCACTCAGGCTCGCGGACGAATCTCCTCGGAGAGAATCCCCCGCCCGAACTGCTGGAACTTTTCTCCAACGAAAAGCAGGTCACGAAGCAGACGCCGCCGACCTACCTCGCCCATGCGGTC
>JBIIQL010000372.1:0-4375 GCA_044342095.1 Pirellulales bacterium | reverse complement strand
GTGGCGACGGGAGCGGGTCGTCGCCGCGGCGACCAGATTCATCGGCTACGAGTATCAGCACCATCACGTCCCCGATTGGGATCCGCCGGCGGGGTGGCCGTGGCAGAAGTGCTGCGCCGGCCGCAACGGCAAGGGGGTCGACTGCAGCAATTTCAGCGGCTGGAACTACAACTGGGCCCTCGGCATCCACCTCAACACCGACATCCACAAGCAGGCCGCACGGACGACAGCGCCGTCGACGCACGGCGAGCTCCATGCCCAGGTGATCGCTCGCCCGGCGGGCGCCCCGGGCGAGTGGTATGCCAAGCTCGTCAAGGAGCTCGCGGCGGGTGACCTCCTCTACATCGGCAACAAGGAGCGGACGAAGGTCACCCACGTCATCATGTGGGTCGGGCACTGTGCCGAGAGCCCCGACGGCGTGCCGCTGGTGATCGATTCGACCGGCGGCAAGATCAAAGATTCCAGTGGCCATGCGATCCCCTGCGGGATCCACCTCCGGCCGTTCAAGGAGGGGAGCTGGTATCACCACTCCTTCTCCCACGCCCACCGCTGGGTGAAGTGAGCGGGACACCCTCTGGCACGCGATCTGCACGTGGGCAGCCAAGGGGGGCTGGGGGAAAGGGTTGCGGTCGCGCCGAAGCGGCTGCCCTCGCTTGAATCTCGGCCTCCTTTGCAAAGGAAAACGTTCATGGGCTTCGCTGACAGACTTCAACGGCTGTTCGATTCTGCACCAGGCCGCGGCGCAAAACGCCGCGCCAGGCTCGGGCACCGGCGGCGGGGGGGCTGTCGGCGAACAGCTTGGCAGGGGGGCGAGCGGCTCGAAGCGCGGGCGATGTTCGCCGCCGCGCCGATGCAGGTGGGGATGAACCTCGAGAATGTCGTCGATTGGTCCCCCGCCTGGACGTTCACCGACGCCTTCCAAAGCTCGCGGCCGTGGATCGCTCAGGCGGTTGACGTAGCGAGCGGCGCGGGCCTCTGGGATGTCGGTGACACGCATCCGCTTCCGGTGAACGCCAAGGGGGAGATCACCCACTTCGAGACCTGGACGGAGAACGGCCGGCAGTTCCGCCATCAGGCGGCCACGCTTCTCTTCCGCGACGTCGGCAGCTATGCCAGCGGCACGTACCACGCCCAGTGGGAGGGGAAGGGGACGGTGAGCTTCGGCTTCGATGCCCGCGTCCTCTCCACGTCGACCGGCACCGATGGAATCCACCGGGCGGAACTCGCCGTCACGCCGACGAGCGCCGGGATCCTCGTCCGCATCGAAGCCACCGACCCTGCCGATCCGGTCCGCGGGATCCATGTTTGGATGCCCGACTGGAAGGGGAAGAGCTTCGCCGGCGAGGTGTGGAAGCCGGGGGCGGCGTTCTCACCGTTCCATCCGCTCTTCCTCGAGCGTCTCGATCCCTTCTCGACGATCCGCTTCATGGGCTGGCAGGAGACCAACAGCTCGAGCGTCCGCACCGTCGCCGATGCCCGCCCTGCCGATGCCGCCCGGCAGAGCTCCGGCCCCGGTGGCTCGCCGAGCGAGCCGAAGGTCAACGGCGTCTCGATCGAGCAGATGGTGCAACTGGCCAACGACCTCGACGCCGATCCGTGGTTCAACATGCCGCCGCGGGCCGACGACGGGTACGTCCGCGCCTTCGCCCAGACCGTCCGCGACCGGCTCGAGCCGGGGCGGAAGGTGTATGTCGAGTGGTCGAACGAGATCTGGAACTGGGGGTGGGGCTTTGACGGGGCACGGGTCGTCGACGAGCTCGCCGTGCGCCCCGAATACGCCGGCCTCGACCACTGGCAGATCGCCGGCCGCGAGGCGAAGCGTGATCTCGACATCTGGAGCGACGTCTTCGCCGGGCAGACGTCGCGGCTGGTCCGCGTGGCGGCCGGCCAGGCGGCCAACGAGTGGATCGTCAACCGGGTGGCTTCCGCGATGGGGGGCTCGTTCGACGTCCTCGCCATCGCCCCCTACTTCGCCCCCACCGATGAACAGCGTGACGGCTACACGAGCGCCACGACGGTCGACACCGTCCTTGCCGACTGCCGCGTCGCCGTCGACACGGCGATCGACTGGACGCGACGCCACAAAGCCCTTGCCGACACGTGGTCGAAGACGCTCGGCCGCCCCGTCGGCCTCGTGGCCTACGAAGGGGGCGTCCATCTCGATAGCCGCGGCAGCCCCGCCCAGCAGGCCTTCTATGAAGCCTCGAACGACCGGCGGATGGGGGAGCTCTACCGCCAGTATCTCCAGGGGCTCGCTGCTGCCGGGATGAGCCTCTACGTCGACTTCCAATTCACCGGCCAGTCGGGGGCTTCCCCGTGGGGAGATTTCGCCAAGCTCCACGCGATGAATGAGCCGGTGGCTTCCGCGTGGCGCTACGCGGCGGTCGTGGCGGCGGCCGATGGGGTACTGTTCCGGGCAACGCCGCGGCCCCCGATCGACTTCGACGGCGACGGCGTCGGGGATGTCGTGTGGCGTGATGCCACGACCGGGGCCTGCACAGCCGCGCTCCTCGATGCCGGCGGGGCGACGAAGGGCACGCGCGCCCTCGGCGGTGGTGGAGGCGTAAATGCGCTCGCCACGATCGGCGACTTCGACGGTGACGGCGTCTCCGATCTCGTGTGGCGCAACAAGACGACCGGCGTGAGCATCCTCAAGCTCCTCCGGGCCGATGGCACCGCGAAGGGGACGGCTTCCCTCGGCGGGAGTGCGGCCTGGCAGATCGAGACGTCAGACGATTTCGATGGCGACGGCCGCGACGACCTCGTCTGGCGCCATGGCACCAGCGGCTCGACGGTGATCTGGCTGATGAACGCCGGCCGCGTCGTGGCAAGTGCCACGATCGGCGGCGATGCGGTGTGGCGGCTCGTCTCGACTTCGGGCCGGTATGACGCCGACGGTGACGGCCGGGCCGATCTCCTCTGGCGAAACGGCGCGACCGGCGCCACGGTCCTGTGGCTCATGAACGGCCTCGCGAAGCGCTCCGCGACGACGCTCGGTGGGGATGCCCGCTGGGAGGTCGTGGCCAGCGGCGACTTCGATCGCGACGGCCGGGGGGATCTGGTGTGGCGCGACCGCATCGGCGGGACGGCGGTGGTGTGGCTCATGAACGGGGCGACGGCGACGGCGAGCCGGGCCCTCTTGCCGACGGGCCTCTCTTCCCCCGCGGTCTCGTGGTCGATCGTCGCCACGCTCTCGGCCGGGACAGCGGGGCGCCCGGGGATCGTCGTCCGCGAGACGGCCAGCGGCCGGACGATCGTGTGGTGGATGGACGGGGGGGCGATCAGCGCCACGGCGCCGCTTGGCGGTGACGGCCGCGTCGCGCTTCTTCGCCGCCCCGGCCGAGCCGTTGGCTGACGGCCCGCCCCTTCGCCGGTAAGCTTTTTCCGTGCGTCGCAGGGAACGGGGAAGGTCATCCGGGGGAGCGAGCCATGCGCGAAGCGAGGCGACTGGTCTTGAAGTCGGGGACCGCAGCGGTGGCGTTGCCGCTGGTGGCGGCGGTGGCCCGGGGGGTGGAGCCTGCCGCGCCGCTCCCTGTCGCCGTCATCGGCCCCGGCGGGATGGGGCGATCGCATCTCGAGCATCTCGTCCGTCGCAAGGATGTGCGTGTGGCCTGGGTGTGCGATGTCGATGCCGACCGGCTCGCGGCCGCGAAGAAGCTCGTTGTCGAGGCCGGGCACGACGAGCCGCAGGGGAGCGACGATCTCCGCGATGTCCTCGCCGACGGCGCCGTCCGTGCCGTCTGGATCGCCACTCCCGATCATTGGCACGGCCCGGCCGCGATCCTCGCTGCCGACGCCGGGAAGCACGTCTATGTTGAGAAGCCCGCCTGCCACAACCTCCGCGAGGGGCGGCTGATGGTCGAGGCCGCCCGCCGCAATCGCGTCGCCATGCAGGTCGGGACGCAAGCCCGCAGTGCCCCGATGATCCGCCGGGCGATCGAGAAGCTCCGCGCCGGTGCGATCGGCGACGTCATCGTCGCCAAGGCCTGGAACAGCCAGCGCCGCGGATCGATCGGCACGGAGAACCCCTCGGATCCTCCCCCGGGGCTCGCCTACGATCACTGGGTCGGCCCGGCCGCCTGGCAGCCTTACCAGAAGAATCTTCTTCCGGGGGTGTGGCGCTTTTGGCGGAACTTCGGCTGCGGTGACATCGGCAACGACGGCGTTCACGAGATCGACATCGCGCGCTACGGCCTCGGTGTCGACGAGCATCCCGATCGGGTGGCAGGGCTCGGTGGGAAGTATTTCTTCGACGACGATCAGGAGTTTCCCGACACGCAAGTCTGCGTTTGGGAGTGGCCCGGGGCCGGGGGCTCCGCGAAGCGCCGGCAACTCGTCTTCGAGCAACGCGATTGGTCGCCGTACGTTCAGGAAA
>JBIIQL010000371.1:0-4379 GCA_044342095.1 Pirellulales bacterium | reverse complement strand
TCAATCTTCACCGGGTTTCGGCCTGGTCGCGGACGATGATCGTTCCGCTGTCGCTGATCTGGGATTTCAAGCCGGTCAGGCATCTCCCTGCCGAGCAGCGGATCGACGAGTTGTTCGCCGATTCGCCTCGCGCCCCGCATGCCAGGCGTCTCGGCGGTGATGACGGTTGGGCGCGGTTCTTTCGTGGGGTCGATCGGATCCTCAAGGCGTGCGATTCGATCGGATTCCGGCCGCTCCGCAGCCGTGCCGTGGCCGAGTGCCGCCGCTGGATGCTCGAGCGCTTCGACGGCAGCGACGGCCTCGGGGCGATCTTTCCACCGATCCTCTGGAGCATCGTCGCGCTTCGCGCTTTCGGGTGCCCCGACGACGCTCCCGAGGTCCGCGAGTGCTGGCGGCAACTCGAAGGGCTCATCGAGCACGAAGCGGATGGCACGACGCGGATCGAGCCCTGCCGCTCCCCTGTCTGGGACACCGCGCTGACCCTCCGTGCCCTCGCCGTCGAACGTCTCGCGCGACGCTGCCGGGCAGATTCAAGCACCTCGGATCGGCCCCTCGACGACGCGGTCGACTGGCTCCTCTCGCAGGAGATCCGCACCGACGGGGATTGGTCGCGGCGGACGGTCCCGGTGGCCCCGTCGGGCTGGTGCTTCGAGTACGCCAATCGTTTTTATCCCGACGTCGACGACACCGCGATGGTTCTCATCGCGCTGGCGACGTGGCGTGAGGGGGAATCTTCGGACGACGCGGCGTCACTGCGGCGCCGGTCCCTGGTCGATGCGGCGATCGATCGGGCGAGGCCGTGGCTCGAGGCCCTGCAGAACTCCGACGGCGGTTGGGGCGCGTTCGACAAGGACAACAACTGCGAACTCCTCTGCAAGGTGCCCTTCGCCGACCACAACGCCATGATCGATCCGAGTTCCCCCGATCTCGCCGGCCGGGTTTTGGAGGCGTTCGGAAGGATCGGCTACGGCCTCGGGCATCCTCCGGTCGATCGGGCGGTGGCCTACCTGCGTCGATCGCAAGAGGCAAGCGGGGCGTGGTATGGGCGATGGGGGGTCAACTACATCTACGGGGCCTGGCAGGCGATCGAGGGCCTGCGGGCCGTCGGCGTCTCCGCGGAAGATGCCATGGTGACCGCCGCGGCCCGCTGGCTCCTTGCCCATCAGCAACCCTGCGGCGGCTGGGGGGAATCGGCCGACAGCTACGCCGACCCGAGCCTTGCCGGCCAGGGGGAGCCGACCCCCTCACAGACGGCCTGGGCGCTGGCTGGGCTGCTGGCTGCCGGGCATGCCGGTTCTCCGGAGGCTCGCCGTGGCGTTGCCTGGCTCGTCGATCACCAGACGACTGACGGGGATTGGGAGGAGGAGAACTTCACCGGGACCGGTTTCCCGAAGGTCTTCTATCTCCGCTACCACTGGTATCGCGTCTATTTTCCGTTGATGGCCCTGGGACGTTGGTCGATCGCCCGGGCGACGGGCGACGCCGATGACGCTCCGTTCGATGAAGGTATCCACTCTGCCCGCGTGCCGGGCCAGGTCCGGGAGAAGGTGGCATGAGCGTTCCAGTCGGGCAGATGATCGCCGTCGTGCGGCACGTTCTCCGCGAGCGGTGGCGGGGCAACCATCGTTACCCGCTCGTGCTCATGCTCGAGCCTCTCTTCCGCTGCAATCTCGCCTGCGGTGGCTGTGGAAAGATCCAACATCCGACGGAGATCCTCCGCTCGCACCTCACGCCGGAGCAGTGCTTCAGCGCGGTCGATGAGTGCGGGGCGCCGATGGTGTCGATTCCGGGCGGGGAACCGCTCCTCCATCCGCAGATCGAACAGATCGTCGCCGGGATCGTCGCCCGGAAGAAATACCTCTATCTCTGCACCAACGCCCTGAAGCTGGAGGAGATGCTCCCCCACTTCACGCCCTCCCCCTATCTGGCGTTCTCGGTGCACCTCGACGGACCGAAAGAGGAGCACGATCACGCCGTCTGCCGCGACGGCGTGTACGACGTCGCCGTGGCCGCGATCCGGGCCGCGCGAAAGGCCGGATTCCGGGTGACGACGAACTCGACCCTGTTCACCGACGCCGATCCGGTCCGCTACCGGCGATTCTTCGACGAGGTGATGGCGCTCGGGGTCGAGGGAATGATGATCTCCCCGGGCTACTCCTACGAGAAGGCTCCCGACCAGGAACACTTCCTCGCGCGGCAGCGGAGCCAGTCGCTCTTCGCCCGCATCCTCGAAAATGCTCCGCGGCGTTGGAAGTTCAACCAGTCGCCAGTGTTTCTCGAGTTTCTCAAAGGGAACTGGGATCTCGAATGCCGTCCCTGGGGCACGCCGACGTACAACCTCTTCGGCTGGCAGAAGCCCTGCTATCTCCTCGATGAAGGCTATGCCACGAGCTTCCGCGGCTTGATGGAGGAAACGAACTGGGCGGGCTACGGCCGGGCCAGTGGCAATCCGAAGTGTGGCGATTGCATGGTCCACTGCGGGTACGAACCGGCCGCGGTCGAGGCGACGTTCGGTTCGATCGCCGGGCTCGTCGCCACCGCCAGGCTGACGCTTTTCGGGGCCCCGAAACGCCCCCTGCCCCCGCTCCCCGAGCCTGTCTCCCCTGCTCCGCTCAAGGTTCAGACCAACGGGCTCCATGCGCTTCCGGTGCTCGGCCAACCGCCGGTCGCCACGATGGAGCCGGGCCGGCTTGCGGCCGGGTGGCGTAGCGAGACGGTGGCGTAGCGAGACGGTGGCGTAGCACGCCAGATTTCAGACGAGCGTCCGCGCCGCTTCGATCGCGGCGCCTCGGGCCCCGGCCGTGTCGCCATCACGGATGACATGGATCGGGATCCCGGCCTGTTCCTCGCGCTGGGTCGGCATGCCTTGGCGGATCTCGTCGACGAACCAGTCGCGGAAGGCGGCGCTCGTTTCAACCGCCCCTCCACCGACGACCAGCGCGTCGGGATCGAACACATTCACCATCTCGTCGAAGAACAGCCCGAGGGCCCGGGCCTGCACCCGGAACACGTCGCGGCAGAGAGCATCGCCGCGCTCCGCCAGCCCACGGACCCGCTTGGCTGCCTCGGCGGGATCGGCCAGCCGGGCGAGTTCGTGCCCGGGGCTCTTGGCGAGGAAGAAGGGGAGGATCGTGCGGCGGATCGCCGTTAGCGAACAGAGCGACTCGAGATCCCCGGTCCGTCCGCAGTTGCAGGCCGGAACGATCCCCTCGATCCCCGGGATCAACGTCCAGGGGATGAGGACGTGGCCGAGTTCGCCACCGAAGCCCCGCCGCCCCGCCACGACCTTGCCGCCATGGATCACACCACCACCGAGCCCGGTGCCGACGATCGCCGCGACGCTCGTGGCGTCGATGTCGTCGCCGAACAGGGCCACATGGCCCCACAGCGCCGCGGCGTTGCCGTCGTTGAGATACGTGACCGGGAGGCCCGTCCGTGCGGAGACGCCGGCGCGGATGTCGAAGCCAGCCCAGTCGGCATGGGCGAAGTTCGTCGAGCCACGGCGGCTGAGAACGCCTTCGGCGCTGGCCGGACCAGGGGTGTCGAGGCCGATCGCGGCGACGTCGGCGAGTTCCAGCCCCGCCCGGCCGACGGCGATGGCGAGGCCGTCGACGATCTGGCCGAGGCAGACATCGGGCCCCTCGACACTCCGGGCGGGATGCTCGCAGAGCCCCTCGATGAGGAATCGCCCTTCCGAATCGAGAAACGTGTAGTTGATCGCCGTTCCCCCGAGGTCGATACCGGCGACGACACGGCGGGTCATGGGGATTCCTTCCCGGCGGGGTTCGAGGCGGCAAGCAGGCCACGTTTGACATGGCCGAGGATCGCCCGCAGGCCGCGGGTGCGCAGGATCCCGAGCACTTGGGCCAATCCCATCCGCTCGAGGAGGTCGTCGCGGAGCGTGAGGACTTCGTCGACAGGGCGGCCCTCGATCGCCTCGGCGAGGATCGCGACGAATCCCATCACGGTCGGGGCCTCGGCCGCGACTTCGGCGTGGAGTTTCGCGCCGCCGCCGGTCACCTCCGGCCAGAGATAGACCGGCGTCTGGCACTCGTGGACGCGGTGATCACCGCTCGTACGTTGCGACGCGATGTGCGGAGGGAGTGCGGGGAGGCGGGCGGCGTATTCGAGGAGGAGTTCGAGTTTCTCGCGCCCCTCGAGGTCGACAAAATCCTCGACAACCGCGTCGATCCGCTGGGGCACGGTGCTCATGTCGGACGCTTCAAGGTTGACGGGGTGGGCTGGATCGATCGCTACAGACTTACAACGGCGATGGCCGGTCGAGTCCGGTCCACCGAGCGGTGGCTGGGTTGCCCGGCGTGGCCGGTCACGCCGGCGACCCGTCGGGGGTGGTCCCCTTGATGACCGGCACCCCGACG
>JBIIQL010000370.1:0-4383 GCA_044342095.1 Pirellulales bacterium | reverse complement strand
CGGCGCTCGAACTGCTTGGCGAGCGCGTGATGGGCCTCTTCATTGCGGGCAACGATGATCACGCCGCTCGTGTCGCGGTCGAGGCGATGGACGATCCCGGGGCGGGTCGGCCCGCCGACGGTGGAGAGGCCACCGGCCACCCGCTCGAGATGCCACTTGAGCGCCCCGGCGAGCGTCCCCTTCCAGTTCCCCTTGGCGGGATGAACGACCATCCCGGACGGCTTGTTGACCGCCCCCATGACGTCGTCGAGGTAGAGGAAATCGAGCGGGATTTCCTCGGCCTCCGGCCCCGCCCGCGCCGGCTCCGGCACGGTGTAGGCGACGACCATCCCCGCCTTGAGTTGGAGCGACGCCTTCGCGACGATGCCGTCGACCCTCACCGCCGCGGCATCGATCGCCCGGGCCACGGCCGAACGGCTCAAGCCCCCGGCATGGCGGACGACGAACTGATCGAGCCGCATTCCCACCACGTCTCCATCGACGGTGAGAAGAAGGACCGTCCCGGGAACGAGCGTCGGACTCGCTTCCCCAGGCTGCACGGCCGCCGCGGCGACCGGCGGCGCAGCGGGTTCGGCCGGCAACGGTACCCCTGCCACCGGGACCGGCTCGGCGCTGACGGGGATCACATCGTCATCCACGTCGTCGCTGCGGGCGTCGTCCGGGGCAGGTTTGGCGTTGCTCAGGCGATCACTCCTGCACGGCGGGCGTGGTGGCCGGAGTGGCTTCGGTAGCCGGTGCCTCGGTCCCTGCAGCCGGTGCCTCGGTGCCGGCTTCAGACCCGGCCGGGGCCGCTGCAGCCGGCGCCGCGCCTGCCGGGGCCCCGAGAATCGGGCTGTTGTCGATCGGCGTCGGGGGCGTCATCTTCTGGGCGGCAAACCAGGTGTACCACTCGCGGGCCCGTTCCCCTTCGAGCGACCGCGACCGTTGCCGGGCCATGCCGGCCAGAGCCCCACCGGGATAATCGCTGGCGACAGCCTCGTAGCCCTGCCGGGCGTCGTCGATCTTCCCCAGGCTCTCGTTCGCCTTGGCGAGCCCGAACATCGCCCGCTCGGCGAGGAGCCCCTTCTGGCGGCCGACAAGCAGCGCCGCGTAGCCGTCGGCGGCAGCCTGAAGCTTGGGCATCGCCCGGTCGCGATCGACAAACAGCAACTCGGCCCCCTCGTCGAGGGCCATCTCGGCCTGGATGAGATCGGCCCACTCGCCGGCCGGCGTGCCGGAATGCTGGGTGGAAACATCGGCCAGCGCCGCCGGATCGACCGGCGAAATGGCGAACATGTAGTCGTCCCAGCTCTTGGCGACGAGCGCCGCACGTTGCTGCTGAACCCACATCCAGCCGAGCGAGGCGAGGAAGATGCCGGCGAGCCCGATGAAGATCGCCCGCAGATGAGGGCGGAGGGCATCGAGCGCGGAGGCGATCCCGTCGGCGAGCGCGTTCCCCTCGACCTCCTCGGCCACTTCCTCGGCGGTGTCATTGGTGACTGGGAGACGAACCGGACGCCCCTCACGCGTGGCGAGATTGTCTTCGTCTTCGCTGCGCGAGATCTGCCGCTCGCCGAAGCGGCGCTCGTGGTTGCGACTGTCGCCGGGCCGCGCCGAACGTTTCTTCATGGCTCTTCCAGTTCTTCAAAGCTGAGAAAAACCAAATAGAAACGGCCCCGTCCGGGGCGTCAAGCCGATCTCGGCCGATGGCCTCATCAGCATGTGGTACGATCCTGCCCCGCTGACTGCCGGGCCATCCCCGACACCCCTCCGCACGGACGCTTTTCCACGTGAACGGACTCCCTCCGGACGTTCCCGCCACCGCCTCAGCCGCCCCCGACGACGAGGCCCTCGCCCCCACCTCCGCCGAGGCGACCTCGGCGCCGGAGGGGATCTCGGACGAACTCCCCGTCGCTCCCTCCGACGCCCCCGCGATCGAAGCCACGGATCAGGACGCGGAGCAGGATTCCGACGAGGCCCCGTTCGACGATCCGGCGACGCTCGGCGCCTTCCCTGGGCCTGCCACCGCCCCCGGCCCTGCGGCCAGACCGACACACGCGCCGTCGCGCACCGGCACCGGCCTCAATCCAGCGCAGACGCAGGCCGTGCAGGCACCGATCGGGCCGCTCCTGGTACTCGCCGGGGCCGGCACGGGGAAGACGCGCGTCGTCATCGCCCGGATGGCTCATCTCGTGTGGCGCGGATCGCGTCCGTCGCGGATCCTCGCCGTGACGTTCACGAACAAGGCCGCCCGCGAAATGATGGCCCGCGCCAAGGCGTATCTCAAGCCGAAGAAGGTGCCGCGCGGCCCGGCCGGGAAGCCCCAGGAGGATCTTCCCGAGATCTCCACGATCCACTCCCTCTGTGTCCGCATCCTCCGCCGCCACGCCCCGCGCCTCGGCTACCCGGAGCGGTTCGCGATTATCGACCGCGGCGAGCAGGAGTCGACGGCGCGGAAGGTACTCAAGGAGCTGAAAGTTCCCGACACGACGCTCTCCCCCGGCGATCTCGTCGACCGGGTGAGCCGCTGGAAGAGCGCCGCGGTGCGCCCCGACGGCGCCATCGAAACCCTCTCGGCCGACGCGCCCGAGCACTGGACCCTCGCCGCCGCCGGCTACCGCCGCTACCAGCACGACCTCCGCGTCGCCGGGGCAGTCGACTTCGACGATCTCCTCATGCTCGTCGAGGAACTCTTCGACAAGCACGAGGATGTCCGCCGCGCCGAGGCGGGGCGCTTCGATCACATCCTCGTCGACGAATACCAAGACACCAGCGGCATTCAGGAGCGGATCCTCTCGGCGCTGGCCCGCGATCACCGCAGCCTGTGTGTCGTGGGGGACGACGACCAATCGATCTACGCCTGGCGCGGAGCCCAGATCTCGCACATTCTCGAATTCCCCGCGCGGTGGCCGAAGACGGTGACGGTGCGGCTAGAGGAGAATTACCGCTCGACGCCGGAGATCATCCACGCGGCAAACACGCTCATCGCTTGCAACACGCGGCGCCACGGCAAGACACTCGTCTCGAAGGCCCCCTCCGGCCCGGCGCCCGCGATCGTCCAGGCGCAGGACGAGCTCGACGAGGCCCGACGGATCGTCGGCGACGTCGAGGCCCGGTTCGCGGAGGGCTCGGTCGATCCGCCGGAGGCGGTGATCCTCCTCCGCACCGGCGAGCAAACGCGCGTCTTCGAACAGGAGCTGCGCCGTCGCAACATCCCCTACGAGCTGGTGGGGAGCCGATCGTTCTTCGATCGCCGTGAGGTCAAGGATGTGATGTCGTTCTTGCGGATGATGGTCGATCCCGACGACGACATGGCCCTGTCGCGGATCGCCAACGTCCCCCCGCGCGGCCTCTCCTCGTCGGCCGTCCTCCAAGCGCGGACGGCGGCCCAATCGGCGGGGCGGAGCCTGTGGCGGGAGCTGCTCGGCCGGCGTTCGGAGGGGACCTTGAGTAGTGCCGCGGCCGGGGGGCTTACGGCGCTCGAGAAGCTGATCACGCTCGGCGGCGGCGAGAGCCCGCCCGACCCGGCCGTCGCGATCCGGGCCCTCCTCGATCAATCGGGCTACCGGGCGTTCCTCGAACGAGAATACGAGGACGCCGAGGAGTTCGAGGCCCGCTGGCAGTGTGTCGAGCAGGTCGTCAACGGCTTGGCCGAGCATCAGCGTGAGCATCGCCAAGAGAAGGACGTCGGCCGGCTCGTGCGCGGCTACCTCGACGACCTCGTCCTCGACGTCAAGGAAGCGGAGCGCCCCAAGGACGACAAGCCGGCGAAGCGTCTCCTCCGGCTGATGACGCTCCACGCCGCGAAGGGGCTCGAGTTCGACAACGTTTGGATGGTGGGGCTCGAGGAGGGAATCCTCCCGCACCATCGCTCGCTCGCCGACGGCCTCAATGCGATTGCCGAGGAGCGGCGGCTGGCCTACGTGGGGGTGACACGGGCCCGCAAGCGGCTCGTCCTCTCGATGTGCCTGACGCGGATGAAGTGGGGGAAGAGCCGCCCCTGTCGCCCGAGCCGATTCCTCTATGAACTCACCGGCCAGGCCGACAAGTTCAGCGAGGAGCCGCCGCAGCCGAAGAACGCCCCGCCTCGCCCGGGCGCGAAGCGTTCCCAGCGCCGCGGCCGTCGTTGACCGCCGCCTCACCCGCGGAGGACCGACGGGAGCATCGCGAGCATCGTGCCGAGGCCGCTCTTTCCCTCCGCACATCGGCCGTAGAGGTCGACGACGCCCCGCGCCAGCTTGGCGCCCGAGCGATGCCACGGGAACCACGGGGGCCGTATCGACGCGGCGAGCGGCGTGCGGATCACCGAGTTGTGGACCAGCGGCAGGAGGAGCGGATCGTGAACGAATCCGATCCCACTTTTTGGCGACGCGAGCGTTCCGCCGGGGAAGCCTCCCCAGGGCA
>JBIIQL010000024.1:0-14737 GCA_044342095.1 Pirellulales bacterium | reverse complement strand
CAGTGGAAGCGGCGGGGAGGCCCGGTCGCTGGTTCCGGCTTCTGTCCATCATCCGGGGGCAAAGGAGCGAACTTCCCGGTCGATTTCGGGGCCGGGAAAGGCCGCCAATTGGGGCTTCGCTGGCGGGGCTTTTTTGCGATA
Source organism: Pirellulales bacterium (assembly GCA_044342095.1). GTDB lineage: Bacteria > Planctomycetota > Planctomycetia > Pirellulales > UBA1268 > QWOP01. The sequence continues at coordinate 14,596 of JBIIQL010000024.1, read as the reverse complement.
AACGCTCCCCCGTCCCCGCAGGCTTCAGGGAATCCAGCCATGACTCCGTCCGCCCAACGCCCGTCGCGCTCCGTCCGCAAGCGTTCCGCTCCCGCCCGCGACGTGCGGCTCGCACTCGAGTCCCTCGAAGACCGGCGGATTCTCGCCGCCTTCAGCTACGACGGGCCGATGAAGGCGCTGGCGATCACCCTCGATGCCGAGGGGGAAATGCGGGTCGCGAGTTCAGGGGGGGGGAACTATGTCTTCACGCTCGTTTCCGCCGACACCTTCAAGGGGACCGATACCACGGGCGTTTCCGGCAACGGCCTGAACGTACTCACCGTCACCTCCGCCCTCGACATCGATCGGGTCGCGATCACGAACACCCTCAACAATACCTCGGTCAATTTCATCACCAGCACCGGCTCCTACGTCGATCACTTCGACGTCCTGATGACGCGGTCGACCGGCGTGTGGGTGCCGCTGGTGAAGGTCTCGGGCGCCACCGCCTTCGCGGCGGCGTCGACGCTCACCGCCGAGTCGTCGAACATCTCCGTGGAGGGAACGACGCTCTCTTCAGAGACCGGCGAAATCACGCTCGACGCCGACACCGGCAGCCAAGTGCCGGGAACGTTCTCCGGGCTGATCGTCGCCAACGCGACGATCACCACCTCCGGTGGCCCGATCCGTCTCTCCGGCCGCGGTGGCGATCACGCCGGCGGGTATCAGCGCGGCGTGGCCGTGATCGGGAATTCCTCGGTCATGGCCGGCAGCGACGGCACCACGACGGGAACGCTCTCGATCACCGGCACTGGCGGCGCCTCGACCGGCCCGTCGAACCAAGGGATCATCATCGACAGGGGCTCGACGGTCGGGTCGACGGGCGGCGGCGTGTCGCTCATCGGCATCGGAGGGACCGGCAGCAGCGGTTCCAACGGGATTCTCCTCCAGGGACGCATCACGTCGGCCACGGCCATCGGGGCTGGCAACGAGGGAGCGATCACGCTCAACGGAACCGGCGGTGGGAGCGCGAGCGCCACCGCCAAGGACAACACCGGCGTGTCGCTGACATCGACCGCGGCCATCCAGTCGGACGAGGGGCCGATCTCGATCGAAGGCCGTGGTGGAGCCGGCAACGCGCAGACCGCAGCACCGTACACGACCTCTCCCGGACTCTCGGTAAAGGGGGCCACGGTGACGAGCTCCTCCGCGCCGATCACCTTCACCGGCGACGCCTTCGGGTTCGATCTCGCCGGCGGGATGGTGGCGACCACGAAGACCGTCACGGTGAGAAACATCGACGCCGATCAGGTGATCCGCCTCGGTGGCACGGCCAACGGCCAGCTCACGCGGATCGCCGCGAGCAAGGTGATCATCGGCCGCTCCGATCTTCTCCCGGTGATCCAGCAGGAGACGGTCGCCAACGGCGGCACGATCTCGCTTGCCAATCCCCATCTCCAGATGATCGGCTCGAAGATCGTCCTCCGCTCGCCGGTCACCACCGGCGGCACGCAGACCTACACCGGCCCGGTGCTTCTCGGGGAGGGGGCCGAGGCCGTCGCCCCGACCCTCACCGCCTCCGGGATCACCTTCGAAGGAACGGTCGATGGGGCGAAGAATTTGACGCTCGCCGCCGGAAATGGCCCGATCCTCTTCGCCCAAGCCGTCGGCGGCACGACGCCGCTGGCGTCGCTGAGGGTCAACGCGGCCAGTTCCGTCAAGGCTTCGGCGCCGCTGTCGATCGACGGTTCAGTGACCGGGGCGCGGGGGAGCGGGATCGTGTTCGCCCCCGGCGTCAACGGGATCGACATGCAGGTGCCCGGCAGTAAGGTCGCCAATACGGCCGGCAGCGGGATCGTCGTCGGCCCCACGCACGATTCGCGAATCGCCGGTTTCACGCTCACGAAGAACGCCGTGGCCGGCATCCAGGCCAGCGGGGCGATGCCGGCGACGACGATCACCGGCAATCGTATCGACGGCGGAGGGAAGGGAGGTTTCGGTGCCCACCTCTCCGGCGCCACGGGGCTGTCATTCGGGACACCGACCACCGGGAACGTGATCACCGGCACCTCGACCGGGATCGTAGCCACCGGCGTCATGACCGGCTCGGCGATCCGCTCCAACAGCGTCACATCGAATGTCGCCGGTATCAATCTCATCGCTTCCCAGAACCTCGTCGTGGCCGCCAACGGCATCGGCAAGAGTTCGCTCTACGGGCTCCGCGCCGACGGTAACCAAGCCGGCACCAACGTCACGGGCAACGTGATCACCGACACGAGGCTCGGCGTGTCGCTCGAGCGGGCCCGCGGGCTCTCGCTCGGGAGCCCGGGGGCTGGAAACACGATCTCCGCCGGGCTCGATACATCCGGCGCGTACGTGCCCGGCCGCACGTCCGTCGGTGTCTCCGCCACCGGCGATCTCACCGGGACGCGGATCACCGCCAACTCGATCTCCGACAACACCATCGGGCTGCGGCTCTCCGGCGCCCATTACCTTCCCTTCAACGGCAACCTGCTCTTCCGCAACCGCTTCCAGGGGATCGTCGCATCGGGGAATAGCACCGGGACGACGATCCAGTCGAACACGATCGAGGGATCACTCCCCGGTGGCGGCCGGTCGGCGTGGGGGATCTACGTGGCCTCGGCCAGCGGCCTCCTCGTCGGTGGCGATTCCTCGACGCTCGCCAACGGTGTCCATGGAACGGACAGCGCCATCGGCCTTACCGGCCTCCTCACCGGGACAGCGATCAAGTGGACGATCATCCGCAACACCATCAACGCCATCGATCTCCAAGCCGCCCGGGGCGTATGGGTGCAGTCGAACGACGTCGCCGGCGCCGAGGGGCGGGGGCTGAATGCCAGGGGGAATTGCAGCGGATCGACGGTCCTGCTCAATACGTTCCACCTCGGGGCCAACGGTGTCATGCTCGAGTCGACCCAGGGACTGGCGGTGAAGAACAACCGCATCGCCAGCAACCGCGGGTACGGCGTGTTCGCGACGGGGCCGTCGGCAGGGACGAAAGTCAGCGACAATGTCATCGAGAACAACGGCGTGAATCTCGCCACCTCGACGGCCTCGAGCGGATGGTTTCAGCCGCAGTGAACCCGTCGATCGCCACCTTCATCGCGCTGGAGATCCTCTTCCTTGCGGCAACGCAAGTCTGGGGGGGCTGGCCCTGGACGGCGATCGGCGCGGCGGCGATCGCCGCGTTGGCCGCCATCGATCTCCGGCCAGCCGCCCTGGCGTTGGTCACGCCGAGTCTCGTCTGGCTCGCCTGCTTTCGGTTGACCGGCAACCGCGAGCTGTTCTTTCCGTTCACGATCCATCTGGCCAGCCTCGTGGCGCTTCGTCTGGGCCGCGGGAAGCCGTGGCAGGGAGTGGCTGGCGGCGGGCTGATCGGAGGACTGTTCCTCGCCATCAGGGCCGCGCAGCAGGCGAGCGCCAAAGTGCTGGGCGTGGAGTGCGTCGTGGCCGTGCTCATCCTGACGCTCGTGCTCGCGACGCTGCCGGTGACGCGGGAAAGAAGTGCCCTCGGAGGGGGCGTCGTCGTCCTCGCGTCGCTCCTCGCCTACGCCAGCCTGGCCCTGTGATGGGAGCCGGGGGAAGCGGGAATGCCCCCGGCGCCAAGCCGCACCGTTGGCGTCGTTCCCCGGCGCTGTATGCTCTGGCCTTGTCTCGCCGGAACCCGCCCTCCACCGAAAGGAATCCCCTCCGATGCCCCACTTCCACATCCAGGGCGAATCCGATGTCTTCGACGACGCCGAGCATGTCGAGGTGCAGGGGGAGATGAGCCCGTATGGCTTCGTGACCGCGGAGCGGATCGACGAGAAGACGGTGCTCCTCAGCGAGGTGCCACTGGCAAACCTGCAGAGCTTCGAAGGGATCCTCTTCCAGGTCGAGTACGAGGAGGAGGGGGAGGACGGCGAGGAGTCGATCGTCCTTCGCCAGGTGCAGATGTTTTTCTGGCCGTGGGATGACGACGAGGAGTTTGCCGACGACGAGGAAGTCGACGGTGACGAGACCGACGGCGCCGACGGCGAAAGCAACGGCTCGATCACCTGAGCGGGCTTACCGTCGCAGGAGGCACTCGGGGCTTTCGGGGATCGCCTGGAGCCGGTGCGACTCCTCGAGGAGGAAGTCGGGGAGCATGAACGGCTCGTAGCCGACATGCTGCCAGCGCATGCGTCCGTCGGCGGCGATGAAGCAGGTGGCGTGGAGGGGCTTCCCTTCGAAATCGTCCCAGGCATCGAGGGCGCGGAAGGCCGCGCCATCCGCACTGGAGTGGACGGGGTAGGGGAGTGTCTCGCCGGCATCCCGGATCTCGGTCGGGGAGTCGGTGCTCACGATCACGATCGGAAGCCCCGCCTTCTCGAAGGCGGCGGCCTTCTCGACGAAGGCCTTCACCTGCTGGTTGCAGTGGGTGCAGGCCTGGCCGAGGGTGAGGATCACCACATGCGGCCGGCCGCGGAGCGAGGCCGCCCCGACCGGCTCCCCGGCGACGCTCACGGCGCTCCACTCGCCGGCCTGCCAAGCCTGCCACTGCGCCGGCCCGAGCGTGGCGAGATCGGGGCGCACGCCGGCATCGGTGGCCGCAGGAGCGGGCGTTCGCCAGTCGCCGGAGACGCCGGCCGCTTCGGCGAGGGGGGCGAGGCGACGGAGCGAGGGGAGATCGGTGTCGGCGTGGCCGGCGAGCTTTCGCACCTCCTGGAAGGTGGCGAGGGCTTCGTCGCGCCGGCCGGCGCTCCACTGCATCCAGGCAAGGAGAGCCCAGGGGGCGAGTTGGTTCTTCTCGGCGTCGGCGAGCCCCTTGGCGATCTCGCACGCCTTGGCGGGGTCGCCGAGGGCGAGGTGGATCGACGCCAGGCGTGGCTTGTCGACCTCGCCGACTTCCGCGAGGAGTGGCTTCGCCTCTTCCGTGCGACCATGGGCGAGATGGTCGCGGAGGCGCAACTCGGCGAGCGGGCGACGGAGAGCCTCGATCTTCTCCGAGAACGGTTGCATCGCGTCGGCCATCGCCTTGGAGATCTCGGCCGCGGATTGGTTGTTTCCGCGGGCGGTCGCCTCGGCCTTCGTGGCGGCGTCGGTCCGCTCCGCCCTCAGTCGGGCCTCGATCGCGGCCAGTCGTTCCAGCGCCGCATGCCCGGCATCACGGTCACCGCGGCCGTAGCCTGCCAGGGCGAGCAGTTGCTCGCGTCGCCACTGATCGTCGAAGTCGCGCCCCGGCTCGAGGTAGGGGGTGTCTGAGAGGCAGGCCGCCACGTCCCACAGCTCCCAGCGGAGGATCGTCTCGAAGAGCCGGTCGCGGCCGTATTGCCAGGCGCTGCCGTTTTCATCGAAGGTCTGCGCCGGATCGGGCTTCACTTCCTTCGATCGCGCGATCCGCGGCATCGCCACGAGATTCGCGGCGATGGCCAGCGCCTCGCGCACCCGGCCGACGTGGTTGAGCGTACGGACGAGCCATTCGCTGTTGTGGGCGAAGTTGTGGATCTGGTCGGGATAGAGGTGGGCGCGGAGCATCTGGGCATGGTCGACGCGGGCCGCCGCCTCCTGCTGCCACGCCGCGTCTTGCCAGCGCTGGAGCTCGGAGAAGGTGTGGCCCGGCATGTGCCACATGTGGGCGACTCCGGGGGCCGACTGGCCGCACGAAGCCGCCGAGCGGAGCGCTTCGGCGGGACGCGAGCCGTCCCAGAGATGGATGAGGTAGTGGTGGATCGGATGAAGCGGCGCCTTGGCGAGGACCTGGAGGGCGAGGGCGTCGACGGCGAGTGGACTGGTCACGGGGAGACCGAGGCGGCTCTTGTTCCACCACGTGAAGCCGACGAGGAACGCGCGGGCCTCGAGGTCGTCGGGATGGTCGAGGGCGATCTTCTCGACGGCGGCGAGAAACTCCGTCGCGTGTGCCTTCCGTTCGGCGTCGTCCTTCTTCTCGGCGAAGAGCTTCTTTGCGGCCTCGATCCAGGCCTTCTCGCGCGGCGTGGCGGCGTCGAACGCCGGCCCGGTGGCGCGGGCGATGATCTGCCGGGCCCGGGCCTCGTTCTGGATGTTGGCCATCGCCATGCCCCAGTGGGCCATGACGCAGGCCGGATCGATCTGGAGGACGGTGCGGAACGATCGCTCCGCTTCCCAGTACCAGAAGCCGTGGAGCTGGCCGACGCCCTGCTCGAAATAGGCTTGAGCCTCGGGCGACGCCGTCGTGACGGGGAAGCGAATGACGCCGCAGCCCGGCGTGAGGGGGAGCCGACGCCGGGGCCCTTCGGAGAAGCTCTCGCCATGGAGGGAGTGCCCCGGAGCCGGCGAGGCGGGAGATGCCGGAGCGTCATCGGCCACCGCAACGACGGGGGGGAGCACGAGCCAAACGCCGACCACCGTTGCAAGGACCGCGCGGGCGACCACCGGAGCGAGAGAGCCGTGAAGGCGGAAGATGAGAATTGTGTTCATGAAGAAAAGGATACCTTCGCCGAAAAGTCCCGCCGCAAACGCGTTGCCGCCCCTTCCCGTGGGCTGGGCGTCGATGGTTCCGACCGTTTTGGAGCCTTTTTGCCCTCGCGCTGCTCTGGACGGTAGGTCTTTCCGTGTTGCACAATAGGGTAAAGCTGTAGCTTCTGACTTTCTTACCACGTCACCGCACCCAAGCCGTCAGCGTCTGGAGATCGTCCCCGGGACGCTTCCCAGGGTTTAGCCTGCCAAGTTTCTGCGTGGTTTGGTTCCTGCCTGTTTCCCTCCCCGGGGCCTTCTCGCCTCCCCACGCAACCCGTTTCTGCCGATCCACGCCGGTCGGCGGCACATCCGGCTCCATTCCGCCCTGACAATCGGAGTGTCTGGTGTGCCGTCGGCCGTCGTTTTTCCCCCTCGGTCGCGCCGTGGGATCATGGATTCACCGCGGTGTTGATCGCACGGCGTGAAGCGGCGCCGACGAAGGAGATCGATGGCACGGAGCGTGGTTCTTGCCGGCACGGGGCGCTGTGACGGCTGCCGATTGCCGCCGCGGTGGTGTGTCTGCGGGGCGTTGCCGACGGTCGATGCCGACCTGGCCATCGACATCCTCATCCATCGTCGCGAGCAGTGGCGGCCTTCGAGCACCGGAGCGCTTCTGGCCCGCGCGCTTCGTGGCGCGAGGCTTCATGTCCACCGCCCCGATCCGTGCAGCCGCGTTTCCCCCGTCCTCCCGACGACGCTGTTCCGCCCGGGACACGAAGGCTGGGTGCTCCATCCCCAGGGGGAGCCGATCGGCGCCGAGACACGGCTCGCCCCCCGGTCCCGGCCGCTCGAGGTTGTGCTCCTCGATGGCAACTGGCGTGAGGCGGGAGAGATGCTCCGCCTCGCAAGCGCCGCGGCAGCGACGGCCGCGCGGGAGGGAGGCGCGCCGATCCGCGTCGTCCGTCTGCCCGCGAGTCCCCCGGGGCGATTCTGGATCCGCGAGGCCCCGGCCCCGGAGCAGCTTTCGACCGCCGAAGCCTGCGTGGCGATCCTCGATCTTCTTGGGCTTGCGTCCGCTGCCGAGCAGCTTCGCCTCCATTTCGAGCTCCATGTCTGGGCGACACTCCGGGCCCGTGGCAAAGTTGCCAAGGCGGAGGCTTACCTCAGCGAATCCCCGCTCCCAGCGGCGATTCCGGCAACGCTCGCGGCGCTCGAGACCCGCCGGCCGGCGTGACGAGGGCCGGAGCTGGAAAGTGGGATTGCCGTCCTGCCGGCAACGTCCCTACTTCTCTCGCTTCCCATCCCTCTCTCTCCCGCCGAGGACCGCACCGATGCAGCGCCAGACTCTCTTCTCGATCGTGGCTACGGTCGGCATCGCCGCCTCGCTGCTCGGCGCCGAAGGGCTCGTCGCCAAGCCGGCCGTGGCGGCTCCGCCGCTGCAGCAGGGGGCCGGTGACAGGGTCGTCGGTGACTGGCGACCGAGCGATCAGGACGTGACGGTGCGGATCTTCGCCAACAACGGCCAGTATCTCGGCGCGATCGTCCACGCCCCCGATCCGCAGATGATCAACCGCGAACTGATCCGCGGCCTCGCCTACGATCCGGCGATGGGCACCTGGCACGGCGAGATCTTCGCCATCAAGCAGGGGAAGTTCATGCCGATGACGATCCGCATGACCCCGGCCGGGCTCGACATGGTCGCCGGTTCAGGCGTCTTCTCGAAGACGATCAACTGGGTGCGGGTCCAGTAGGGAACCGTCGGAGACGTCAAAACTGGTATTCGAAGCCCAGATTCAGCCCCTGGCCCCAGAAGTCGGTGGTGCGGAGGTGGTAAGCGGGGGCCGCCGGGCCGGAGAGCGTACCCGGCGGGAACTGCGTCGGGTTGACCGACGGATCGACCTGCGAAGCGGCGCGGGCCACCTGCGACCACCACAGGAACGTGTAGCCGACCGACAGCCGACACTGCGACCAGATCGCCCAGTCGACCGTGGCCCCGAGTTCGCCGACGGCCGCAAACGACGACGAGCCGTAGTTGCCGATGTTCGTCGGCTGGGAGAGGACGCTGCCGGCGGTCGACGTTGCTGACGGTGTCCCACCGGCCGACGGCGTCACCGTCGTCGTCGTCATCCCGCCGATGTCGGTGTCGTAAAAGCTGCCACCGAGGGCCATCTTCCCGAGGAGTTGGAAGCCCCAGCGCTCATACCACCACTTCTCGATCAGCCCGAGTTCGCCACCGTGGAACTGCGTCCGGGCGCTGAACAGATCGGTGGCGAGGATCGACGTCGACGGATAGCCGCCCGGGCTCCCGGTCGAGACGGTCGATTGATCGACGACGGAGAGATTGTCGTTGAGCTGGAGGAAGCGGTAGCCGCCGACGAGCCAGCGGCGGTGGAGGAGATCGCAGCACAGCGACCGCCGGTAGAGGAGATCGAAGCCCTGCCACGACGTGTCCTGCGTCGCCGTGATCGAGCGGGCGAGGAGCGCGGGATCGGCCGGGAGCGTGTTCGGCGGCGGGAGGAGCACCGACGCCTGCTGGCCGGTCGTGGCATCGACGTAGGGGCGGGCGAGGAGCACCGCTCCCCCCTGGTTGGTGAAGGTGCCGGTCGACGTGGCGTCGGCGAGTTGGAAGTACTGCGCGTCGATCCCGTCGTGCTGCGTCGGATCGAGCCAATAGCCGACGGTGATCCGCCCACCCGGACGGAAGGTGCCGGGGGCCCAGTCGTTGCCGGAGAGGATCGTCGTGCCAGGCTGACCGATGACGCCCGCCTGCGCGGCCGGTGTGCCGGCGGGACTCGAGGTCACGAGCGCCGGCAGCGAGTTGCCGGAGGTCGACCAAAAGAGAACCTCCGGCGCCAGCCACAGCCTCCCCATGTAGTTCATGCGGAACATGCGCGTGTGATCGCGCGAGCACCAGCAGCGGCGGCCCGACTTGTGGTAGGCGTATTCGCCGGGGCCCATCCAGGCAGGATCGACGAGATTGCGGTCGCAGGGGGAGGCGGGAAAAGGCTCCTCGAACCAGGCGAGCAGGCCTTCGGGATCCTCGGCGTGCTCGGGCACCCGGTTCGGGTCGAGGCCGCCGGGCACCTGTTCGAGATCGTCGACGCGGCGGGGAAAGGCCGGGAGCACCGACGGGCCGTCGCCGATCGACTCAGGGTATCCGAGTGGATTGCGGGCTTCCGGCTGACGCACCGGCGCGTCCCCTTCGTCGGTGAGCCGCTCGCCAGGAGGGGCGGGGGGCGCTGCCGGGGTGGGCGTTGCCGTCGCCGGCTTTGCAGTGGCCGGCTTCGGAGCCGGCTTCGTGGCCGATGGGGAGGCCGGGGCCTTGGCCGCCTCGGCGGAGGCCGGCGGAGCTTCCGCGGCGGGCGTCGGTGCCGCGGCTTTCGCGGCAGCGGGGGGCTGGGCCGCCTGAACAGGCAGCGCGAGAACAGCGAGGGCAGCGCAGGCGACGAGGAGCCCGAGGGCGGGGATGCTTCGCGGAGCGTTGGCTTGGCTCATACCGCCTCGGATTCCACCCACGATCCACCGGGCAACCCGTGGGATGTCGGGACGATGTCGGGCCATGGGGGCACGATGCCACCGTGGAAGCGGTATCGGTCGGGTCGGCCCTGCCGCCTGAGCGAACTTTTCGGCCTCCCCCGCAAGATTGACCCAGACACCCCAGCCGCGAGAACCCTTCAAGTCGCAGGCCGTTCGGGGTCGATGATCTCCCCGATGCCCCGGGGAGTGGTTCGGCTGCTCCCTGGATGCCGTTGACGGCCGCGAACCAGGGGGGCCTGGATCCACCGGTCATGGCGAACAGCCCCGCGAAACACTCGATTCTCCATCTCGCGCTCGCCGTGGCGGTCCTCGCCGGCGGAGCCGCTGGCTGCACGCGCGGCCGCTATTACACGCAGGCCGACCGGGAGGTGAGCACCCTCCTCGCGGAGAAGTCGTGCGATCCGCGCTGGGCCGTGCCGGTCAACTACAACGTCCGGCAGGACGAGCGGAGCCGGTTCTACGACGTCTACAACCAGATCTTTCCGCCGATGCCCCCGGATGACCCGACGTCGCATCGATACATGCACTGCGTCGACGGGAAGAAGGGCTGGCAGCAGTGGCACAACAACGGTGACCGGACGACGCTCGACAACCCCGAGTGGCGGGCGCGGATCGCCGAAGTGGTGGAGATCACCGATGGAGGGGCGATCAAGCTGACGCTCGAGTCGGCGATCCGCCTGGCCTATCTCAATTCGCTCGATTGGCAGGATCAGCTCGAGACGCTCTACCTCTCGGCCCTCGACGTGAGTACGGAGCGATTCCGGTTCGATGTCCAACTGTTCGGCGGCAATGACACCGCCTACGCCAACCGCGGGCCGCTCAATGCCGCCGGCGCTTCGACGACATGGGCGACGGCCACGAACCTCAGGGCGCGGCGATACTTCGCCAGCGCCGGAACGATGGTCGTCGGTGTCGTCAATTCGATCATGTGGCAGTTCGCCGGGCCGGACAAATACACGAACGTCTCGCTCGTGAACTTCAACTTCGTCCAGCCGATCCTCCAGCGCGCCGGCCGTTCGATCGCGCTGGAGCCCTTGACGATCGTCGAGCGGGCGCTCCTGGCGAACCTCCGCACGCTCCAGTTTTACCGGCAGGGCTTCTTCCTCCAGGTCGCCTTCGGGGCCGGCAACCCGCAGCAGCTCCAGCGCCGCGGCGGATTCTTCGGCGGCACCGGTTTCACCGGGTTCACCGGCACGGGCATCGGCGGCTTCGGCAACATCGGCGGCGTGTTCTTCGGCGGCAACGGCGTCGGCCTCCAGGGCGGCGGCGGTGGCACCGGCGGTGCGGGCTTCGCCGGCGGCGGTGCCGGCAACGTCGGCGGCTTCTTCGGTCTACTCCAATCACGCCAGCAGATCCGCAACGCCGAGCAAAATCTCTTCGCTCAGGAGAGGGCCCTCGCGCTCCTCGACGCCAACCTCGAAGCGGGGCTCGTCGGCCTCGATCAGGTCGATCAGCTCCGCCAGAGCGTCGAGACCGGCCGCGCGGGACTGCTCCAGGCGAAGACGTCGCTCACCAACCAAGTGGAGTCGTACAAGGTCAACGTCCTCTGCCTCCCCTCCGACACGGCGGTGGCCCTCGACGAGACGTTCATCAAGCCGTTCCAGTTCATCAGCCCCGAGCTCCAGAGTCTCCAGAACGATTTCGGCGACTTCCTCGCCACCTGGTCGTTCGGCGACGAGGAGAATCTCAAAGAGACCGACGATCCACGCGTCGACGAGGCGCTCCGCGGCGCCGAGGAGATCCCCGCCCCGGCGGCGAAGGGCGACGCGGCCGATGATGGCGATCCCGGCGACCGGGTCACTACGGCGGACGACGAGCCGGCGACGGAGTCCGTCGCGAAGGACGGCCCGAAGCGAGAGGCCGATGGAGCCGGGAAGAAACGAGTCGGAGAAGCCGACGTGGAAACCGAGGCGGCGGAGGACGAGGTCGACGAGAAGCTCGTCGCCGAGAGCATGGCCCGGCTTGGCGAGCTCCGGGAGCGGGTCGAGGAGCAGTCGAAGGCCGTCAGTGCCGATCTGGCGCTCGCGCGAACGAACGCCGCTGGCCGGCTCGCGGGGATGCGGCCCAACGAACGCGACACGTTCGTCCGTGAGATGAAGCTCCTCGAGGACGATCTCGGCAAGCTCGTCGCCCGGGCCCGCCGCGCCGAGGCGGACATGGAGCAGCTCGGCGAAAAGATCACGCCGGAGAACCTCCGCGAGACCTCCGATAAGTTCGTCAAGCTCGTCACCGACGTTTCCGGGGCGGTCGACGAGATGTCACTCATCCAAGCCCGGGCCCGCGTCGAGGCGGTGACGATGGACATCGAGCCGCTCGATCCGGACGTCGCCTTCGAGATCGCTCGCGCCAACCGCCTCGACTGGATGAACAACCGGGCGGCGCTCGTCGACCAGTGGCGGCTCATCCAGTTCAACGCCATGTCGCTCCTCGCCGGGCTCGACGTCGTCGTCGACGGCGGCTTGAACACCGTCGGCAACAATCCGGCGAAGTTTCAAACGCCGACCGGCTCGATGTCGGCCGGCGTCCAGTTCGACGCCCCGTTCACCCGACTCACCGAGCGCAACAACTTCCGCCAGGCGATCCTCGACTACCAGCAGGTCCGCCGGCAGCAGATCCAGTACGAGGATCGGATCAAGCTGGCGCTGCGACAGTCGCTCCGCCAGCTCGACCTCGACAAGCGCAACCTCGAGACGCAGCGTCGCGCCCTGATCATCGCGATCCGCCGTGTCGATCAGACGCGGCTTACTCTCAGCCAGCCGGCCCCTCCCCTGCCGGCCCCCGGCCCAACCGGGATCGTCGATGTCACCGCTGGCCAGCTCGGGCCCACCGCCACGCTCAACCTGATCTTCGCCTTCAACGACCTGCGGAGCACCCAGGACGCGTTCATGAGCATCTGGATCAACTACTACGCCACCCGGGCCTCGCTCGCCCAGCAGCTTGGCGTCATGCAGCTCACCGACGAGGGGATGTGGGTCGACGCGCCGTTTGCCTGTGCCGAACGTGCCACGGAGGACGAGCTTCCCCTCCCTCCGGCCGTTCCGGAGGAGTGGCTCAAGCATCTCGAGGAGATGGACGCCCCGCCGGCCGTTCCCGCCAAGGCGATGGCCAGGGGGGCTGCGGCTCCGGGCTCGGCCGGGGAGCTTCCCGCTCCTCCGGCGCCGCGTCCCAACGTCCAGGCCGATCCGATTCCATCGCCAGAAGCCGATCAGGAGGCCCCGGCCCCGGCCACGCCCCCGGCAGCACTGCGGATTCCCGCCGCCGCCGGAGCCCGGGCGACGTCGGCAGCGGCACGGATGGCCGATGGATGGCGGGCCCGGAAGGCCGAATCGGCGCCCAAACGGATAGAATGAATCGAGCGCCCGGCCTCTCGCCGGGGCGGATGGAGACAGGTACGGACCCGAGGAGGGGTGGCAGGATCATGAGCAACACCAAGCAGGATCGTGCTGCGGCCGCAGCGCCCCCCTCGACCGCTCCTTCGGGAGGCGCCGACTTGAGCGCCATCGCCGGGATCCTCGGTGATCCGATCAGCGACAACGTGGCTCCCGTGGCTCCCCGCCGCGGCTGGCGGATTCCTTGGCGGACGCTGATCACGCTCGCCGTCCTCGGCGGCGGCGCTGCCGGCGCCCCTTGGGTGCTCGCCCACATCGGTCGCGGGAGCAACACCAATCCCCTCGCCGCCCTCCCGGCCCATGTCGTCGAGCATGGCGACTTGACGATCTCGGTCACCGAGGACGGCAGCATGGTGAGCGACGAGAACGTCGACGTCGTCTGTGGCGTCGCCGGCGGCGCGACGATCATCTGGCTGATCGACGACGGCGCGCGGGTCACCGAGGGTACGGAACTCGTCCGCCTCGACAGCTCGAAGCTCTCCGAGGATGTTTCGGCCCAGAAGATCGCCTTCGAGAAAGCCCGGGCGGCCAACATCCAGGCGGAGAAGGATTTCGCCGCCGCCAAGATCGCGGTCGAGGAATACACCGAGGGAACCTACAAGAAGGAACTGCGGAAGGCCGAATCGGACGTGACGGCGGCCAAGGAGCGGCTCCAGTCGACCCGCAACCAGCTCGAGCATGGCGAGCGGATGTTCCGCAAGGGCTACATCACCCCGCAGCAGCTCGACGCCCAGAAGTCGGCCGTGGAACGAGCCGACCTCGACCTCGGCACCGCCGAGATCTCGCTCGACGTTCTCGAGCGGTTCGCGAAGCCGAAGATGATCACCGAGCTCGTCAGCAAGCGCGACGCGATGGAGGCGAAGCGCGACAGCGAGCGGGCGGCCCTCGAACTCGAAAAGGCGAAGCTCGAACGGCTCTCGTCGCAGCTGGCCAAGTGCACGCTCAAAGCCCCGAAAGACGGCCTCGTCATCTACGCCAACGAGCGCAACCGCCAAGCCGAGACGGAAATCAAGAACGGCGCGAAGGTCAACGAGGGGACGACGATCATCCGCCTCCCGAACCTCTCCCGGATGCGGGCCGACGTCGAGGTCCACGAGGCGAAGGTCGACAAGATCCGCACCGGCATGCCGGCCCGCGTCAAGCTCCAGGGGCGCGAGTTCGAGGGAACGGTGACCTCCGTCGCCAATCGTCCGCAGTCGAACTGGATGTCGACGGCGAAGAAATACGTCGTCCAGGTGCGGATCGACGGCGAGCCGCAGGAAGTCCGCCCGGGC
>JBIIQL010000023.1:0-14779 GCA_044342095.1 Pirellulales bacterium | reverse complement strand
GCGCCTACCGGCACGTCGCCGACTGACCTATCACCGCGTCGCTCAAGCCGATCCCAAGCCCTTGAGCCCTTGTTTCTCGCCACGCAGTCCATTCTTCTCTTCATCCACAGATCGGTCCTCCGCAGGAGTCTTCCATGTCCCCCGTCTCCCGTCGCAGCTTCCTCCGCCACGCCACGCTCACCGGCATCACCCTCCCGCTCGCCTCGTTCACCGGCGTAGGCCGGGCGGCAGCGAATGACAAGCTACGTCTGGCCGGGATCGGTGTCGGCGGCATGGGGGGAGCGGATCTTGCTTCCCTTTCCTCGCACCCCAATGTCGAGGTGGTGGCGCTGTGCGACGTCGACTCAGGCAACCTCGCCGCCGCCGGTGAGATCCACAAAGGGGCGAAGCGGTTCGCCGACTTCCGGAAGCTGTTCGACGAGTTCGCCGGCTCGATCGACGCCGTCCACGTCTCCACCCCCGACCACACCCATGCTCCGGCGGCGATGACGGCCCTCAACCATGGCAAGCATGTCTATTGCCAAAAACCTCTCACGCACGACGTCCACGAGTCCCGCCAACTCCGCGCCATCGCCGCAGCCAATCCCACGCTCGTCACGCAGATGGGGACGCAAATCCATTCCAACACGCAGTACCGCACCGCGGTGAAGCTCGTGCAAAGCGGGATCATCGGCAAGGTTCGCGAGGCCCATTCCTGGAGCGGCAAGACCTGGGGATACGACGGCCCGAAGCCCGCCGCGGGGCCGGTGCCTGAGAATCTCAACTGGGACTTGTGGCTCGGCACGGCAACCGAGCGTCCCTTCTGCCCCGATCAATACCATCCCGGCAACTGGCGGCGCTGGTACGACTTCGGTGGCGGCACGATGGGGGACATGGCGATCCACATCCTCGATCCGGTCTTTAGCGCCCTCCAGCTCGGCCCCGCTCGGTCGCTCCTCTCGAAGAGCTCAGCGGCGCCGGCCGAGTCGTTCGGGATGCAAAACGAGACCCGCTTCACCTTCCCGGCGGGGAAGTACACGACCGACGGCTTCGTGCTCACCTGGTATGACGGCGGGAAGATGCCCGACACGTCGGCGTGGCCGCTCGACGGCGCTGACGGCAAGCGAATGACGCTCCCTGATCAGGGCTCGATCTTCCTCGGCGAGAGGGGGGCGATCCTCCTGCCGCACGTGGCGATGCCGACGCTCCTCCCGGTCAAGGACTTCGCCGACGCGAAGATCGAGGCCGCCCCGGATGGCAACCACTACCACCTCTTCGTCGACGCCTGCCTCGGCGGCGCTCCGACGACCTGCGGCTTCGACTACGCCGGCCCGCTCACGGAGACCGTTCTCCTCGGCACGCTCGCCAACCGCTTCCCCGGCGACGAGCTCCGCTGGCAACCGGCGGCGATGACGATCCCCAACCACGACAAGGCCAACGCCCTCTTGCGTCGCCACTACCGGAAGGGGTTCGAGGTCGACAATTTGTCGTGAGCTGGCTGGCGGTTTTTTTGACGACGCCGTGTGGCAGCTTGCCACCGTGGCAGCTTCGGGGGTGGCCACGCCCTTTCGCCGGACGTTTGCTTTGGCCCTCCGGGGCCAAAGCTGCACTCGGGTGCCGGCTGCGCTTCGCCATCCATGGCTGCGCTTGCCTGCAACGCCGGCTCCCAGGGCATGGCCACCCCCTCGCCAGCGGTTTTGGTTCGGGGCAGGGGGGAGAGGGCGGCTTCTTTGCCGGCTCGTGGTGGGTGCTGAACGCTACCGCGTGCCTTTGCGTCCCACGAAGCGGTAGTAGGGGGCGCGGAGGAAGGGGACGTACGGAAGCTTCGCCATCCCCTCGTCGAGCGAGACTCGCTCGAAGTGCCGGGTGAGATAGGCGAGGTGATCGGGGCTGGGGTGAACGTTGTCGGTCGAGAACCAGATCGGGATCAGGGAGCGCGTCAGCCACGAATGACGCGTGCGCCCGTCGGGGACATACTTCCGCGAGACGTGGAAGTCGACGACGCCGATCGTGCCGCCGTCGCGGAGGATCGACTTCGCCTGATCGATGGCGGCGAACCAGTCGGGGATCATCGTCAGGGAGTACGAGCAGGTGAGGAGGTCGACCGGCTCAGCGGGCTTGAACGTCGTCGCGTCGGCCACGACCGTCTCGACGTTCGTCCAGCCGCGGGCCGTGATCCTCCGCCGGCACTCCTCGAGGAGTGGCTCGCAGAGATCGACGACATAGACCTTCCGGCACTTGGAAAGCCACGGCGCGGCGTCGAGATTGGCCCCCGTCCCGCCACCGAGATCGACCCACACGCTCCCCTCGGATGGCGCGAGACTCGCGAGCAATTCCTTCCGCCCTTTCAGGAGCCGTTCGCGGAAGCCGTCATAGTCGGCCGCCTGTCCCTCGTAAAAGCTCTTCAGCCGGTCGGCATGCGTCGCCCCCTTGATCGGGGTGAAGAGCATGTGCCAAAGGACGCGGAGATCGGAGGAGATCGACATGGAGCAGCCTCGGGCGGGTCGGGAACGGAAGCCGTCAGCGTAACGCTTCACGGCCGCGGCGGGCAGGGCCGGCCACACCGACCGGGTACGGCGGGGCGGGGCGGCCGGGGTCACTTCCCGACGTCGAGCGCCACGAGCGTCTTGTCGTCGCGGAGGTAGAGGCGGCCGCCGGCGAGGGCGGGGAGAGCGCGGACGCTGCCCGTGAAGGGGCGGGCCCGGCCGAGGATCTCTGGCTTCGCAGGCGACGCCTTCACGAGGGCCAGGGCCCCATCGTTGCGGGCCACGATCAGCTTCCCATCGGCCGCAAGGAGCGTGCCGTACCCGAATCCCTTCTCCTGCCAAGTGACTTTTCCGGTGGCCACTTCGATGCACTTCAGATCGCCCGGAGGCCCGTCCTCGCGGCCATCGAGGCAATAGGCATGCGCGCCGACGACGATCGGCGTGCAGTACTGCGAGGCGAGGGCGTCGGGGCCATCCCACACCGGCTTCACGTTCCGGCCGTCGAAGGCCGCGTAGACCGAGCCGATCCCGTACGACGCTGTCACGAAGAGATGCTCGGCGTCGGCCACGATCGGCGTGGCGGCATTCACCGTCGGCCCGCGCATCCCGAAGGGAAAGCTCCAGGCGACTTTTCCGGTGCCAGGGTCGACGAGGAGGCATTGGTAGCGCGTCACGACGAGCGCTTGCGGATTGCCGCCAACCTCGACCTCCACCGGCGAGGCGTAGCTTGCCGGCTCCGCCGTCGCCATCCACGCAGGGGCGCCTGTGTCGAGGCGAAAGGCGACAACGCCGCAGTCGGCCTTCTTGCCGGCGGCCTTCGTGCCACCGACATTGACGATCACGTTTCCGGCAGCCACCAGCGGCGTGCTTCCGGCGCCGAAATAGCCCTCCTGGGCGGCAAACTCCTCGTGCGTCTTTCGCTGCCAACGTTGCGCGCCGGTGGCGGCGTCGCGGGCCGTGAGCACGCCCTGGGCGCCGTACGTGATCACCACGCCGTCATGCACCACAGGCACGCAGAGCGGACCGTCTCCCCCTCCGACCTGCGGGCGAAACGTCGTCGCCGAAGCGTCGCTCCAGAGAATCTCGCCGGTGGCGGCGTCGAGTGCCTCGAGAACCTCCTTCGCCCCTTGGCGGTGAAAGAGATACGCCCGCCCTGCCGCGACCGCCACGCCCGCGTACCCACTCCCCACCGGCTTCTTCCAGGCGACCTTCGGGCCGTCGGCCGGCCAGGAGTCGGCAAGGCGTTCGTCGGCGGCGGCGTGCCCGTTCCGCGCAGGCCCGAGAATCTGCGGCCAATCGCCGGCACGGGATCGATCGGCGCTGCAAAGCAACCCCAGGACGGCAAACGCCATCAGGGCAGGGGTGGTTCGGCTAGCAGTCGAAACCGTATCCTGGTCACGGAGTCGACGGGAGGGCGAACGGATCCCAGCGGAGAAGCAGTTCATGCGGTTCACCATGCATTCCCTTTCAATGCGTCTGTTCGGCGCCGGCGTCGCGGGCCTGCTGCTTTTCGCCTGGTCACTCCCCGCCTCGGCCGACACACCGTGGAACGGCTTCCGTGGGCCGACCGGCGATGGAGTGTCGCACGAAACAAACCTCCCCGTCGAGTGGAGCGAAGAGCAGGGGGTGGCTTGGAAGACGCCGATCCCTGGCAAAGCCTGGTCGAGCCCGGTGATCGCCGACGGCACCGTTTGGATGACCAATTCCACCGAGGATGGGAAGCGGCTCTCGGCGGTCGCCGTCGACTGCGCTACCGGCAAGGTCGTCCGCGACATCACCCTCTTCGAGACGCCCGAGCCAGCCTTCTGCCACGCCTTCAACAGCCCCGCTTCCTGCACGCCGGTCCTCGATGGGAAGCGGCTCTACGCCCATTTCGGGAGCTCAGGCACCGCCGCGGTCGACACCGAATCGGGCAAGATCCTTTGGAAGCAAGAGACGCTGCGCTGCGACCACCACCGCGGGCCCGGATCGTCGCCGATCATTCATGGCGATCTGCTCATCGTCCCTTTCGACGGCTTTGACGTGCAGTATGTCGTCGCCCTCGACAAGCACACGGGTGCCATTGCCTGGAAGCACGACCGCAACATCGACTACGGCACCGACGATGGTGACGCCAAGAAGGCCTACGGCACCGGGAGCGTGATCGACGTCGACGGCCGCGCGCAGGTGATCATCCCCAGCGCCGGCGCTACGATCGCCTACGATCCCGCCACCGGCGCCGAGATCTGGCGGGTGAAGCATGGCGGCATGAATGCCTCGGCCCGGCCGCTCTATCGATCGGGCCTCGTCTATCTCAACACCGCCGCCGGCGGCATGAAGCTCCTCGCCGTCCATCCCGACGGCACGGGCGACGTCACCGGCTCGAAGATCGCTTGGACCAGCGCCCAAGGCTCGGGCACACGCTCGAGCCAGCTCCTCCTCGGCGACCGGCTGTTCATCGTCGGCGATGCCGGCACCGCGACGGCGCTCGACGCCGCCACCGGGAAGGCCGTTTGGCAGAAGCGGCTCGGCGGGGAGTTTTCCTCCTCACCCGTCGTCGCCGACGGGAAGATCTACTGCCCCGATCAGGAGGGCCAAACGACGGTCCTCTCCGCCGCCGAGCCCTACGACGTCCTCGCCACGAACAAACTCGCCGACGGCTGCATGGCGTCCCCTGCGGTCTATGGAAGCGCCCTCTACCTGCGAACAAAAACGCATCTCTACAAGCTCGTCGCCGGGAAGTGACTCGGCTGGCGATGAGCCAATCGCTCCGACCCTGCGACAGAGTCCGAAAGATTTCTTGACGGCGGTGAACCGGAGCGGTATTTTCGCCGTATTAACGGTTCGACGGCCGGCGCGTGTGCCCGGTCGCTTCTTTTTCCGCGGGAGGCCCTCCCATGCCGCGTTTCATTCGCACTTGCATGGCGCCTGCCTCGGTGCGTGTCGGCCGCTCGGCCTGACACCCCCTTCCGCGGCCTTCGCATCCCGGGCCTTTTCGCGGGTTCTCTGCGGGTTTCGCTGCGCTTCGGTCGCGTGATCACGACGGAGCCCATCGGCCGCGCGGCAGATCCGGAATCGCGCTCGAGTCGTCGCGCCGGGTGTCGCGTGCGCCCGCCGTGGCGCTCGCACCCGGTCGCCTTTGCCTCACGTGTTGTCGCGTGCTCTCCGCTTCGTTTTCGATCCCTTCGTGTTCCCACACTCTCCGAGAAACAAATGTCCAGAAAGTCTTCCGGCCGCTCCCATCTGCGGGATTCCGGCTTTGATTCGTTCCCTTCCCCGGGCCATGCCCGCAAAGATCTCCAGCTCTGCCGCCAGGTGGCCGACACGCTCCAACTCGCCCTCGGCGACTGCGGCGACGACTGCCTGCGGGATCTCCATGTTGTCCGCGTCGTGCCCGCGCCCGACGCTTCGCAGCTCCTCGTCATCGTCGGCTCGGCGCCGGGCGAGGTGCCGCCGGCACCGACCGAGGTTCTCGCGCACCTTCAGTTACGCACGCCGTGGCTGCGGGGCGAGGTGGCCCATGCCATCACGCGAAAGCGAGCCCCGTCGCTCCTCTTCGAGTACCTCGCCACCGCACCCGAGGAGGGAAAGGAGGCGTCGCGTTGAGCCAAAAAATCGACAGCACCGCGGGGGTGCCGATCCATGGCTGGCTGACAGGACCGCTCCCGGCCGATGTCGTTCGTTCGCTCGAGCGGCTCGGCCGGGCCGCGGATGTCTGTCGGATGGCGGTCATGCCCGATGTCCACCACGCCGGCGAGGCGTGCGTCGGTGTGGCGTTGGCGACGGGGGGACTCGTCTATCCCGCCGCCGTCGGCGGCGACATCGGCTGTGGGATGACAGCCGTGCGTTTCGACCTCCCGGGCGAGGCTCTCACGCGCGATCCCCGCGTCGCGTCACTCCTCCTCGCTCGGCTCGCCCGGGCCGTCCCTCCCCTCAAGGCCGCGGCCGGCACGGTGCCGGAGCGGCTCGACGGCGTTCTCGCCCCGGAGACTCTTTCCGACGCCAAGCTCGCGCGCGGAGCGGCGCGCGAGGGGCGCTGGCAACTCGGCTCGCTCGGCCGTGGAAACCATTTCCTCGAGTTTCAGGCCGACGAGTTGGGCAACCTCTGGGCCATGGTTCATTCAGGCTCCCGTGGCATGGGGCAACTGATCACCGCCTGGCATCTCGCCCGCGCGACGCCCCCCGACGACGAGAGTCCGCCGGCGCTCGATGCCGGCTCCGACGCGGGGCAGGCCTACCTTGCCGACGTCGCCTGGGCACGGGCCTGGGCCCGGGCGAACCGGGCGCGGATCGTGGCGGCGGCGGCCGGCGTGATCGCGGAGCTCGTGGGAGGAGTGGTCGAGGACCAGAGCCTCATCGACTGCGATCACAACCATGTCACCCTCGAGATCCATGACGGCCGCGAGGTCGTCGTTCACCGCAAGGGGGCCCTCCCCGCCGACGACGGCCAGCCGGGAATGATCCCCGGCTCGATGGGTACGGCGAGCTTCCACACCATCGGCCGCGGCCATGCCGATGCGCTCCGCTCGAGTTCGCACGGCGCCGGCCGCGTCCTCCCCCGCGGCGTGGCGGCAGCGAAGATCGATGCCCGCCGCCTCCTCCGCGAGATGCATGGCGTGCACTTCGACACGCGCCGGGCCAACCGGCTCGTCGACGAGGCGCCGAGTGCCTACCGCGACATCCGCGCCGTGATGCGCGCCCAGCGCGAGCTGACGGCGATCTGCCGCGAGCTCAAGCCACTGGTGAACCACAAGGGATCCTGACCGCCCCGGGACGCCCCACCAATTCCCGTATACTGCCCCGGCCTTTCCGCCCCCGGCCCCCCACGCGCGAGTCGCTTCCGATGCCATCGCTCCCGGTTCGCCCGGCCATGCTCGTCAGTTCCGTCATCGCGGCGATCGTCCTCGCGCTGGCGACCGGTCCGGCCCGGGCCGCCGACGCCCTCCACGATCTCGTCGCCGGTCTCGCGGCCGGAGAGACGCCGACGCCGGTGCTGGTCGCCGACGGCTTTCAGTTCACCGAAGGCCCGGTGGCCGACGCCGATGGCAACGTCCTCTTCAGTGACATCCCAGCCGGAAAAATCTACCGCTGGGTCGTGCCGCAGGATCGCCCCGCCACCATCCCGCCGTTCACGGTCGAAACCTGGCTCGATCCCTCGGGGAACACCAACGGCCTCTGCTTCGACCGCAACGGTCTCTTGCTCGCCTGCCAGATGGGGGAGGGGAGAAGGGTCGTCGCCATCGATCCACAGTCAAAGTCGATCGTGCCGCTCGCCGAGCGCTTCGAGGGGAAGCGGCTCAACGCTCCCAACGACCTGTGGGTCGATGCCGACGACGGTGTTTGGTTCACCGACCCGGCCTACGAACGAACGCCGGCCGACACGGAGCTCGATGCCGAGGCGGTCTATTTTCTCTCCCCCGATCGCACGACCGTGAGCCGCGTCGCCGACGGCTTCGCCCGCCCCAATGGCATCGTCGGCTCCCCCGACGGCACCACGCTCTACGTCACCGACCGCAAAGGGGGCATGACCTGGGCCTTCCCGGTGCTGGGGCCAGGGAAGCTCGGAGATCGGCGGAAGTTCAACGACGACGGCTGCGATGGCTTCGCGATCGACGACCATGGCAATCTTTACGGCACGCCGAAAGCTCCGCTCGTGCGGATCTGGGCCCCCGACGGCACGATCATCGGTGCGATCCCCCTCCCCGACTCCCCGTCGAACGTCACCTTTGGCGGCCCCGATCGGAAAACCCTGTTCATGACCGTGAAGGACAAGGTCTTCGCGCTGCCGATGAAGGTCTCCGGCGGCGGCTGACCGCCTCCGCCTCAGTCCCCACCTCCACTCCGCGTTCCCCCGTCACCCCGGCTCGACTCCATGCCCATTGTCACGCTCCGCGACGTCCACCTCGGCTTCCGTGGCCCCCCGCTCCTCGACGGCGTCGAGTGTCATGTCGAGGCCGGTCAGCGGATCGGCCTCCTCGGCCGCAACGGCGCCGGCAAGACGTCGTTCATGCGGCTCCTCTGCGGCGATCTCGCTCCCGACTCCGGCGAAGTGATCTTCGCCCCCGGCACGGTCGTCTCCTATCTCCAGCAGGACGTGCCGCAGGAAATGGTCGGGCTGGTGCGGGAGGTCGTCGCCACCGGATGGTCGGAGGCCGCCGGGGCGCGGCGGGCCGACGACGAACACGATGCCGCCTGGCGGCGCGAGCATGCGGTCGCGCAGATCCTCTCGCGGATGGAGCTCGACGGCGATCGCGCCTTCGAGGATCTCTCGAGCGGCATGAAGCGACGCGTGCTCCTCGCCCGGGCCCTCGTCGCCGGCCCCGATCTCCTCCTCCTCGACGAGCCGACGAACCACCTCGACATCGACGCCATCGCCTGGCTCGAGGATTTCCTCGGCCGCTGGGACGGCACGCTCCTGTTCGTGACCCACGACCGGGCCTTTCTCCGCCGACTGGCGACCCGGATCCTCGAGATCGACCGTGGCCGCGTGTTCGATTGGTCGTGCGACTACGACACCTTCCTGCGACGGAAAGACGAGGCTCTCGCCGCCGAAGAGAAGCAAAATGCTCTCTTCGACAAGCGGCTCGCCGAGGAGGAGGTCTGGATCCGCACCGGGATCAAGGCCCGAAGGACGCGCAACGAAGGGCGCGTCAGGGCCCTCGAGGCGATGCGCCGCGAGCGCGGCGAGCGCCGCGATCGCGTCGGCAAGGTGAATCTCCTCATCCAGGAGGCGGAACGGAGCGGCACGCTCGTCGCCTCCCTCCAGGGGGTGACGGCCTCGCGCGGCGAGAAGACGATCCTCCACGACGTCACGACGACGGTCACCCGCGGCGACCGGATCGGCATCATCGGCCCCAACGGCGCCGGGAAAACGACGCTCCTCCGCGTCCTCCTCGGCGAGCTTCCAGCCGACACCGGCCGCGTCCGACTCGGGTCGAACGTCCAGGTCGCCTACTTCGACCAGCTCCGCGACCAGCTCGACGATACGAAGAACGTCGCCGACAACATCGGCGACGGCTACGACACGGTGAAGGTCGGAGGGCAGTCACGCCACGTCCTCGGCTATCTCCAGGACTTCCTCTTCACACCCGACCGGGCCCGCACGCTCGTCCGCTTCCTCTCCGGCGGCGAACGCAACCGCGTTCTCCTCGCCAAGCTGTTCGCCAAGCCCGCCAACTGCATCGTCCTCGACGAGCCGACCAACGACCTCGATGCGGAGACCCTCGAGCTTCTCGAGGAGCGGCTCGTCGATTTCGCCGGCACGGTCCTCGTCGTCAGCCACGACCGCGCCTTCCTCGACAACGTCGTCACGAGCACGCTCGTCTTCGAGCCGCGGCCCGGTGGCGACGGCCACGACGTCCTCGAATACGCCGGCGGCTATTCCGACTGGATCCGGCAGCGAAAGGCCGCGGTGAAGCCGGCTGAATCCAAGCCCGCCAAGGCGGCATCGCAGGCGCCCTCGGCGGCTCCCCCCGCCGCCGACGCCGCCCCCCGCAAGCGCAAGCTCTCCTTCAAGGAGCAGCAGGAACTTGCCGCGCTTCCGGGGCTCATCGAGACGCTCGAGACTGACATGGCAACGCTCCACGCCGCCATGGCTGCCCCGGACTACTTCCGCCAGTCAGGCGACGTCCTCGCCCGCGACAAGACCCGCCTCGACGACCTCCAGGCAAGGCTCGACACGGCGTTCGCCCGCTGGGAAGTGCTCGAGGAGCCAGCCTGACAAGGCCCTTCAGACGGGACCAGGCGGGCGTGGAGCGGATCGTTGCCGGATCACCTGTGCGGCCTTGCGGCGTTGGACATAGGCATCGCCGATCTCGGCCGCCAAACCGCTCGAACCCTGGAGCCATCCGGCCACCGTCCGGGAATCGATCGACACTTCGACGACGTCGGTAAGGGCGACGACGCGGAAGTCGCTGGGACGTCCGGTGGAGACCGCGGCATCGCCGTGAAAGTCGCCCGGCCCGAGCTTGGCGACCGGCACCTCCGTCCCGTCCGCGTCGACGACGAGGAGCTCCACGCTTCCTTCGGCCACGAGCCCGAAGCGGTCGACGGCGGCCCCGCGGGGCTGAATCTCCTCCCCAGCCGCGTAGGTGACGATCCGGGCTTCGGGAGGGGGGGCAGGGTGTCCGGCCGCCATCGCAGCGTCGTGCAGACGGGCCTGGGACTCGAGCATCGCCTCCCGGACATGCCGGTAGCGCGGGAATCGATCGAGGACCTCGGCCACTCCCGGCTGGCGCGGCGACGGGGATTCGTACGGCCGGTACTGCATCTGGATCGGGAACGGGATCTGGAGCGACTCGCGTTTGGCGACATACCACACCCGCGAGAGGATCGCGTCTCGGACCGGCAGGAGATCCTCGTGGCGGGCCACGGTGAAATACATCCGGTAGGTGATCGAGAAATCGCCGTAGTTGAGGGTGTGGACCTCCGGCGCCGGCTCGGCAATCACCCCCGGGGTCGTGCGGAGGATGTCGAGCATCGCCCGCTTCACGTCGTTGGGGGGATGGTCGTAGGAGAAGCCGACGTCGTAGGTGTCGGTGCGGGCGGCGGTGGGGCGAGAAAGGTTGCTGAACGACGTCTTGTAGAGGACGACGTTGGGGATGATCCGCATCTCGTGGAGGATCGACTCGATGTGGACGCTCCGCCAGTTGATCTCGATCACCCTGCCGGTCGTGCCGTCGGCGATGATCCAGTCGCCGATCGCCAGCGGCCGCTCGAGGAGGAGCATCAGCCCCGAGACGATGTTGCCGAGGGGTTCCTGGAGCGCGAGTCCGACGACGATGCTCCCCAGCCCGAGGGCCGTCAGCGCCCCGCCGATCTCCTGCTGCCAGACATGCTGGTAGATGAGCGCGGCGCCGATCGCCACGAGCGTCACGCGGGCGAGATCGCGAAACAGTTTCGGAACGCGTTCGCGCATCGCCGCCTGCCCGTGACCGCCGAAGAGCGTGTCGTTGGTGAGCGTGAGGAGGCCATACAGCAGCGACACCCAGAACACCGTCCGCACGACACGCGACACGACCTGATCCGGGGCGATCTGCCACACCTCGGTGACGAACAGCATCGCCGCGAGGGCGGGGAGGACGAGATTGCGCACCACGCGGAACGTCGGCGCGAGCATCCCGCCGCGCCGGACGGAGGAATTGAGCAGTTCGGTGGCGACCAGGAGCGCCGCGGGAAACCCGATGGCGAGAATCGCCGCCGGGAGGAGCGGCACGTCGGGCAGGATGATCGGGCCGAACACGCCGCTGACGTCGTTCATGGCGCGCCCCGGTCGACGAGCTTCCAGGTGTTCACCGTCCCCTTGCCCCGGAGCTCGACGTCGACAGGCCCGTCGAACTCGTGGAGATCGACGAGTCGATCGCGGACCGGCTGCGTCACCATGACGGCCTGGCCGCTCCGGGCGGCGAGCCGTGAGGCGATCGCCACCGTATCCCCCCACAGGTCGTAGAGAAACTTCTGCCGGCCGACGACACCACCGACGACCGGTCCGGAGTTGATCCCCACCGATACGGCGAGCGTCGTCCCGTGCTGTCGGTTGAAATCGGTGACGATCCGGCACAGTTCCCGCCCGAACTGAACGGCGCGAGCCGCGTGATCGGGGCGCGGAAGGGAGAGTCCGCAGACGGCCAGATAGGCCGAGCCCACCGCCCGGACCTTCTCCACCCCGCATCGCTCGGCCGCCTCGTCGCAGGCCATGACGAGATCACTCACAAGCCCCAAGGCCCGGCTCTCGGCATCCGGGCCCGTGGCCCCGTCAAGCCCGGCGAACTCGGCGACGAAAACGGTGACGTCGGCAAATTGGCGGGTGGCCTTCTCGTCCCCTTCGCGTCGCTGGGCCACCGCCGCCGCCGGAAGGATGTTGAGGAGGAGTTCCTGATTCTCTCGGGCCTGCTCCTCGAGCTCCAGTCGCTGCTTGCGGAGGCTCTCCGACATCCCGTTGAACGTCCGCGCGAGCTCGCCGAACTCGTCACGCGAACTGAGGGCGACACGTACCCCGACCTCGCCGGCACCGATCCGCCGCGCCGCGTCGGTGAGCTGCCGCAGCGGTCGGACGAGCCACCACGAGGCGACGAGCGCCAGGAGCGCCGTCCCCAGCGACAGTCCTGTCGCGGCAAGGAGCGCCCGCCGGGCATAGGCCCGGATCGGGGCGTAGGCCTCGGAGACGTCCATCTCCGCGATCACCCCCCAGCGTATCGAATCGAGGTCGAGGGGCCCGTAGGAGGAGAGCACGGGAACGCCGCGGTAGTCGCTGATGATCGCCAGCCCTTCGCGACCACGGGTCGCCTCCTCGGCGGACGGCGTGCGCACCGGCAGTTGATTGATGACGTTTCCCTGCCGCTCGATCTGGTCGACGGTCGTCGCCGGGAGCGCCGAACGACGCAGTGACGCCAGAAACCCCTCCCGATCCTCGACCATGAATCGGCTCCGGCTCCGCATCGTGAGATCGGGGCCGACGAGATAGCACTCGCCCGTCTTTCCCATCCCCTCCCGCTCCCACTCGAAACGCCCCGTCGTGATGGCGACGATCCGGTCGACCGGGAACTCGAGGGCGAGGATCCCCACCATCTCCGGGCCGTTGAAGATTGGCGAGAGGACGAATCCCACCGGCAGCCCGGCGTCGGGCACGTAGGCCTCGATGTCGGCGACCCGGTAGGCATCCTTGTCGCGGGCCTGAGCGAGCGAGGCGGCAGCGCGGGCGAGGTTCGTGCCCGCATAGGGCCCCGTCCGCAGGCTCGTGGCGAAATCGGGACGCTTCTTCAGCGAGTAGACGATCTCGAGGGTGTCGTCGTCGATGAGGAGAATGTCCTCGTAGCCGAAGAGACTCGCCGCCCGCGCCATGCGATCGCGCACGGCCTGGTGGACGATCCCGTATTCCGAATCATCGGTGGTGTCGGGGAGTGGAGTACGGTCGTCACCGGCCGCGACCCGGCGTTGCTCGGGAAGCAGGTAGTGGTATTGGAGGTAGCGCGCTCGCGGCTCGGCCGGGAGATACTGCTCGACCATCGGCGTGCCGCCGAGATGGGTCTTGATTTCAGGGATGAACTCCTCGGCATACCAGCGACGCAGTTCCTCCTCCTGTTCCGGCTCGAGGGTGGCGTCATCGAGTCCGGCCACCCCGCGGCGGAAGGCCGCCACCCCGTCGGTCGCCATCCGCCCGTCGGAGATCGAGAGGACCTGGTCGCGGAGCCCTTTGAGCATGTCGACCAGCGCCGTCGTCTTGGAATGACGCACGCTTTGCAACTGCTGCTGGACGGCATACGTGATCGTGTCGCGTGCCGAGGTGTAGCCGATCCACCCGATCGCCACGATTGATCCAAGGCTGACGGCGAGGAGGAGCACGATCAGCCGCGACTGGACGGCCAGCCGTTCGAGGCCGAGCATGCGGGGCTCCGGGAGAGGAAAAGGGGGGAAGGAAGGCGGAGAGCGGGGGACGAACAGGCCGAGGGCAGGGGGGCAACACCGCCGCTTTCCGGCGACGATACCCTCTCTCCTCCACGGCGGCAAACCGGACTGGTGCCGCCGAATCATCGCCCGCAAGCGAAGCGGATCGGCCGGCTGCCGGAGGCGCCCCCAGCCCCCGGATCGTCCTTCAGGGGAGGACGCGCATCCCCACCGCCGTGTTGACGTCGAGCATGCTGCGGCGGGAGCGCACCATCGCCTCGCGGTGGCTGTGGGAGACCGCGGTCGCCTCCTCGAGGTGTTCCTGGAGGTCGTCGATCGTGATCTCTCTCGCTTCGTAGGCCTCCTGGGCATCGCGAAGCCGTGCTTCCGCCTGGGGAAGGAGCACCGCCTCGATCCGTTCCAGCGCCCGCTTGGCGTAGTGATACTCCCGGTCGGCGAGTCTCACCTCCGAGGCCACGCGCCGCTCCATCGACTCCAGCTCCGTGCGCGTCTGCGTGACGTTGCTCTGGGCACGGGCGATGTTCCCCTGATTCCGGTTGAACACCGGCAATGAGAAGGTGAGCCCCACCGCCCACGACTGCGAGTTCGGCCTGTTGACGGGGCCCAGGTCCTGGATCGTGATCGGGTCGTAGAAGAGATAGACGTCGTCGAACCGGTTCGCCCGCTGGAGATCGACTTCCGCCCGTGCCCGGGTGACGCCGAGGCGGACAGCGCGGACGTCTGGACGACAGCCACTGGCCAGCCGCACCAGCTCGTCGAGTGGCGGAGGCTCCGGGGCGATCGGTCGCAGTCCGCCGCGGGGAACGAGCTCCTCGGTGCGCTCCGGCGGGACGCCGAGCAGCACGCCGAGCGTCTCCTGGGCGTCCTCGAAGGCCTCCGTGGCATCGAGCGCCGTGAGCCTCGCTTTCTCGAGCCCGAAGCCGAGTTCCCGG